>SVFZ01000066.1 GCA_015056585.1 Butyrivibrio sp.
AAACTCGTAGTACACCTTTGGTTCATGCACAAGACAGCTGTGGCTCAAAAGATATTCCGGCTGATACATATCAAATCTTACATCATGCTGATTGTATAATCCGTCCTTGCTTCTAAAGTCAGGAATACCGCTTTCCGTAGAGACACCGGCTCCACCAAAGAACACGATATTCTTCGAAGCATCAATCATATCCTTGAACTGTTTTAACTGCTCTTCCATAGATCCCCCTTCCTGCATCTTTTACAGCTCCATATTATTAAGTCTACATTATTGTAAGTCTTCTTAAGCTGTAAATTCAACATTCTTAGCGAACCTTTTTACATGCGACTTACTGGCAAAAAATAGATAAAAGGGGCATATCGCTGTGACATGCCCCTTCATCCCCTTTTTTAATTTTCCCCTCAAATCGCAGTATCTTATTAGAAGGTAAATCTAAACCATTTTAAATTACTGAAGTCTTGTTGAAAGGCCATCGTTAAAGAGCTGCTGTCTCTCGTCGATGATTTCCTGATAGCCTGCATCAAGATACTTCTGTGAAAGCTCATCATAAAGAGCATCAAACTCTTCAGGAGCGCACATTACAAGCTGATCACGATACTCAGGATAAAGCTCTTCCTTAAGTGTGTTACCATACTCAGTTACAGACTCAAGTGCTGCGCCAAACATACAGTCAACATTGCACTTGCCGGCGTTGTAAATTGCCATCTGTCCGTTGTAATTAGCAAGGATCTGATCATAGAAGTCCTGAGGAAGTCCCTGAGGATTGATTGCTGCGATATCATCTTCGATATTTCCAAGAACCTTGATAGCTGTTACTACCATCCAATAGTCAACGTTGTTGTTATGTCCCTGCTGCTCTTCAAGACCTGACTGATCACCAACAGCTACAGGTTTGCCATCAACATAGTTGAAGTTAACGCCTTCAATTCCCCACTGCATTGTAAAGAGATTCTCAGGCTGTGCCATCCACTCAAGGTACATCATGCCGGCCTTTACTTCATCCTCTGTTGCGTTGTTTGCAAAACCAATCATTGCACCGATATTTCCGCCCGGACGATATGCATTGCTGCTGCCCCAAGTCTCATCCTGAACAAATTCAGAAGGACAAACTGCAACTGCGAGCTTAGCATCAGGCTCATTCTCATAAAGAGAGTTGAGTACATTCATTGTTGATGAAACATATCCTGACCACTGGAATGCCTTACCATTGATGAAATCAGCCTCTACATCAGAAGCGCTTCTGAGGTAATACTCAGGATTGATATAACCATCATTGTAAAGTCTGTTGTTCCACTTAAGAAGTCTCTTCTGGGCTTCTGTTGAAAGAGCAGGAATCTGGTAGTCACCTGTTGTAGCCCATGTTACTTCATCCTGAGGATAATCTCTGTATCCATAGTTCTGGTCTACGCCTGCACCGGAAACCTTTGATCCTGAAAGAGGATACTCATGTCCGTTCTCAACAAGCTTAGCATAAAGCTCAAGAAGCTCTGAGTTTGTCTTAGGAAGCTCTGTGTAGCCGGCTTCTTCAACCCAGTCAAGTCTGTACCATGTGCAGAATGTATAAGTTGATGCACCATAAGGTCTGTTACCAACTACAAGGTAGTTGTCATCTGCCATCTGAATATAGTTTGTAAGACCGTTGTCTTCCATATTCTTATAATATGTAGGTGCGATTGTCTTGAACTGCTCAATGTCATATGGCTGTAAATATCCGTCTGATACCCATGTTGCAAGTTTGTCGTAGTCATATTCCATACAGAGAGTAGGAAGAGAATCTGTAGATGCAAGCATAGCGTAGTCTGTCATAACGTCGGAACGTGTGATTCCTACATATTCAACCTTTACATTGTACTTGTCTCCAAAGTTCTCCTGAACCCACTTTGTCCAGTAGTTGTTCTCTACATCAGAGCATCCGTTTCCGTTATCACCTCTGTCATAAACAGCAACGCGAAGTGTAACCTGATCTGCAAAGGGTTCCCATCCCTCAATACCTGCTGCAGCTGTCTCTGTTGTTTCAGCAGGAGCCGCTTCAGTTGTAGCTGTCTCTGCCTGAGTTGTCTCAGAAGTCTGTGAATCAGCGCTTTCTGTAGTTGTTTCTGTTGTGGCTGTGTTTGAGCCACAGGCTGCAATTCCCATTACCATGCTGGCGCTCAGTAATGCTGCCAATAACTTCTTTTTCATCTTTTTCCTCCTTTGTAATAAGAAAATTATCTGAACCTCCTCTTTGGAGGCATCATTCATTAACCCTTTACAGCTCCTACCATTGTTCCCTGTACAAAGTATTTTTGCAGGAACGGATAAATGATAATAATTGGAATAGTTACAAACATAATGCATGCTGCCTGCAAAACTTCGGGTGTTGCCTGCGATACACCACCTGTGTCTGCCAGTGATGCATTCTGCGCCTCTGTTGCAGATGCCACAAGCTGGTACAACTTATACTGGATCATTTTAAGGTCTGCAGACCTTGTAAAATACATGTTGTCCGCATATGAATTCCATCTGCCCACTGCATAGAAAAGTGATAATGTTGCCAAAATGGGCTTCGATAAAGGAAGTACGATCTTCCATAATATCTGGAAGTTTGTAGCTCCGTCCAGGAACGCTGATTCTTCCAAGCTGTCCGGAATCGTGCTGGCAAAATAGTTTTTCATGATCAGCATGTTATACGGAGAATATATAAGCGGAAGGATCAAAACCCAAAACGTATCCAGGATATGAAGCTGATAATACAAAATATACTGTGGAATAATTCCCGCTGAAAAATACATCGGCACCATCAAAAGGAATGTGATTACCGGACGTCCTTTAAGTCTCTTTTTTGAAAGAGGATAAGCTGCACAGGTGCATACGATCATTCCAAGAAGTGTGAAAAGAAGTGTCACTCCTACAGAAAGGAGCATCGACCTGCTCATGGATTCATCATGTAAAACCCTTGCAAAAGCATCAAATGTAACATCCTTTGGCCAAAAATATACCGACTGCGACATAACAGCTGTATTACCGGAAATTGATTTTGCTGCCACATGTACGAACGGAAGCACACATGTCGCGCAAAGGATGACGATAATAAACATCATTATTGCGTCGCTAAGTTTAAACTTTATTACTGCATGAGCTCCTCCGGCGGAATAGCTCTCCTCAGGCTTTGCCTGTTTACTCTTTCCCATTTTTATTACTCCCCTCTTATAGCAAGCCGTCTTCGCCAAGCTTTTTTGCTATTCTGTCTGAAATAAGAACCAGGCAAACTCCAATAATGGATTGGAAAAGTCCAACTGCCGTTGCCTGACTAAACTTATTATTTCCAAGACCTTTATTGAAAATATAGACCGCAAGCTGGTACTGGAACTCTTTAACCTGAGTGTTTCCAAGTGATGTAAGTCTCTCAAGGTTACTTCCCATTACTCGTCCAAGGTTCATGATAAGAAGTGTCACGATTGTACTTCTGATACCCGGCAAAGTAATATGAAGCATCCTCTGCCACCGGTTTGCACCGTCAATCATTGCCGCTTCGTATAACTCTCCGCTTATACCGGTTATGGCTGCCAGGTAGAGAATCGTTCCCCATCCCATTCCCTGCCAGACTCCGATGAGCAGATAAGTCACAGCCCAGTGCCACTTTTCATTCAGGAACGGAATTCCCTGATCAATAATCCCTGTCTGCATCAGAGCCACATTTACAAGTCCGCTGGAAGGCTTGAACATTGTAAGTGCCACACTGCCTATGATTGCCCATGAAAGGAAATGAGGCAGATAAAGAATTGTCTGTGAAACCTTTTTGAATTTTTGATACCGTAGTTCATTTAAAATAAGTGCCAGAATGATCGGCATTGGAAAACCAACCAAAAGATCCAGCAAATTAAAAACTATAGAATTCCTGATTGCTCTTGTGAAATCCGCATCCTTGAAGACTTTCCTGAATGTATCAAAGCCAACCCATTTGCTTCCGTCAAATCCCTTCGCAGGCTTATAATCCATGAAAGCCATCCTAAGACCGGGATAAGCACCGTAGCTGAATACTATTACAAGAATCAGAGGAATCAGCAAAAGAAGATACAATTGCCAATCTCGTTTTAGACAGCTCTTCCAGGCAGCAGAATTAGAATACCCCTTGTTTTTTGCGTTACTCTTGCTCATTATGAATTACTCCTCCCCGTTGATAAATAAATCCTAGAATAAAACCAAACGCATATCTATTCACTTAC
>SVFZ01000067.1 GCA_015056585.1 Butyrivibrio sp.
ATGAGAAGGCAACAAATGACCTCAAGTATGAGACGCTTCTTAAAATGTATTTTGGTGGTTCAGAAGATAGAAGTGTGACAATACGAAATATTGAAATCTTTGAGAAAAAGGTTAAGGGTAATCTTGAGGTACTTAAGATCTATAAGGAGAATCTGGAAAAGATTCTGGATCAGGAGGACCACCTCCATTTTTATTTAACTGTTACTTTTGGGATTGAGACTTATGAAGCTTATACGAGATGGTGCAATATGGCTAAGAAGATTTTGAAGGAGAAATAAGATGAGTACAGCCATAGTATATTATTCTATGCTTGGAAATAGTGAGATGATTGCAGAGAAGATGGCTTTAAAGCTTGGCGCAGATGTGATCAGAATTGAACCTGATAAGGCATATCCGGACAAGGGTGCAAAGAAGTTTCTGTGGGGCGGAAAGAGTGCTGTGATGGGTGAACAGCCTGTATTAAAGCCATATGAATTTGATCCAGATAAATATGATAGTATCATCATTGGATTCCCTGTATGGGCGAGCCGTCCGGCTCCTCCAATATGTACTTTCCTCAGCAATCAGAAGGATAAAATGAGTGGAAAGAAGATATTCGTATTTGCCTGCCAGAGTGGTAATGGTGCAGAGAAGGCTTTTGATAGGATTAAGAAGATGATCGGGATAGAGAAATTTGCGGGAGAAATGATTTTTATTGATCCGAAGATGAGAGTGAATACTGATAATGATATAAAGATTGATTCGTTTTGTGAGAATATAGTTGGTTAATTGGATGAAAAGAGTTATATCTCAAAGTAGATATAATGAAGAATAATTATGATATAAGTGTAGGATAGAAGAGAGAAAAATGATTGTAGAAATTACGGATTCAAATGAAAAACAGGCTATTGCTAGAAAAGTACTGGAAGCTCTCACTGACTGGTTTGAGATAGAAGAGAGCAGGGAGGAATACATTTCCGGTTGTGTTGATTGGACATTCTTTGCAGCCAAGGAAGGAGAGGAAGCTGTAGGATTCCTCTGTTTAAAAGAAACAGGAAAGGCTACGGTTGAATTGGCTGTAATGGGAGTTTTAAAGGATTATCACAGGAGTGGAATTGGGAGACTGCTGGTAGAAATGGCGAAAGAAACTGCAAGCTCGAGGGGATATGAGTTCATGCAGGTCAAGACTGTGAAGATGGGAGTGTATGAGGATTATGACAAGACAAATCTTTTTTACATAAGTTGTGGTTTCAAGGAATTAGAAGTATTCCCGCTCCTTTGGGATGATGCTAATCCATGCCAGATATATGTGATGTCTTTGAAATGATAACTTACAGTAAAACGCTCCATGAACAATGAGGCCTAAGTGATGAATAATAGTGAGATAAAGGAGATCGCGTTGAAGCAGTCTGCAGAGGATATAGGCTGCCAGGCGCATGATTTCCTTTCAGATAAGAATGTTATTGTGCCATTTTGTTTATAGGGACATATATAAAGATGTCAGCCTTTTTCATAAACTGATGATCAAGTTCTGCGATAGTTTTGTTAAGATGCAGATCATAAAAATCATCTTTAGGTAATGAAGGCATAGACTCTGCTTTTAGTAGGTACAATATTTGATAAATCAGTGTAAAACAGCTCCTTTTCAGTGTATGAGAGGGGGCTGTTTTTTATAAGTGGTAAAAATATGTCATGAGAAAGCAAAAATATGAGATAAAGCGATATGTTTTAACAACTGTTACAGTGTTGATTGTTTCGACGCTGCTTTGCGCATGTGCACAAGGAGCGACTTTTAATGGAAATATGACCCGAGATAAAGATCATTTTGATATAACCTTTGAAATTCTTAATACGTCTTATTCTCATGAACTGGAGATGAAAGAGGGGGAGGCTCTTGAAGTGACGGTAGATGTTGAATCCGGGGATTTGTCTTTGCTTATCCAAAAGGATGATGATAAGCCGATCTATCAGGGAAATAGGGTTGAGTATGCGAAGTTTCAGGTTGGAATTGAGTCAGAAGGAACATATACACTTACAGTTATAGGAAAAAAGACAAGAGGTCATGTTATAGTAAATAGAGTTGGAGGTTGAACTGATGAAGAATGAAATTAAGAATTTTCACATAGAAAAGAATTACAGAAACAATGATGCTCTTAGAGCATCATTCAACAGACTGGCTGAAAAGACTTTTGGGCTTAATTTCGAGAACTGGTACCAGAACGGATTTTGGCAGGACAACTACATCCCATATTCTGTGGTGATAGATGGAGAGGTTGTTTCAAATGTTTCAGTAAACGCCTGTAATATGAATTATAAGGGCAAAATTGTAAAGCTGATACAGCTTGGAACAATCATGACGGACAATGACCACAGAGGAAAAGGGTATGCCGGAGCTTTGATGAAAGAGGTTATAAAAGACTATGACGGAAAACCTGTTCTATATTGAGGAGTGTAGCAGTTATGCTGTAGCTGAAGTGGAGGATGACACACTTATCTTACATACCATCATCGGGAATGGGGCAGTAGATGAGATGATCAGGGCATTTGGATCTCAGATAAAGAAAGCTGTTCTTTGCTTTACTCCGAAGGACACCGATGGTTTTGAAAAAAGTGAACTGCATGAGGAAGACACTACTTTCTTTGTTCAGGGAAAATTTTTTGAGGATAGTTGCGACGATGAATATATGATGCAGGCTATAACGCATGCATGATTCGCAACGAAAATTAAGTGTAAAACAGACCTTTATCAGTGTAACTGATAAGGTCTTTTTTGGGCTGTGGTAATGTATTTTTGAAATGGAGGATATAGTGATGGAAAGGACAGGATATACGATTCTATGGATTCGATATGCAGGATAAAGAATATGAGTTTAAATATGTCATTGAAGCGCTGACAGAATGTGGAATCAGTACCACCAAGCTTGAACAGCTAATGGATGGAGCTGAATATTCGGATGAGTTTAGATTGGAAGACAGAGAAAAGATTCTTAAGACAAAACCCAGAACAGGAGATACATTATGAAATTAACAAAGCTTGGTATATGTGGAATAATCAGTCTGCTATCATATACGGCTATGGTCGTGTTTTCGCCCCTTGTCTATCCGGGATATGACTGGCTCAGCATGGCGGTTAGTGAATTAAGTGCTGTCGGAGCTCCGTCTGCAGAGCTTGCCGGACGGCTGAATGCCTTGTATGGACCGTGCGGGCTGGTTTCTATCATGGCCGTCTGCGTGGCTTCTCAGAATCTTAAGACTAAGGTTTTGAGGCTGGGAATATATTTCTTTGCTGCTATGGAATGGATTTCGGATGTAGGATACAAGCTTTTTCCATGGGTGGCAGATGCTGACAGTAGTCACCCCCAGAACATAATGCACCTTATAGTAACTGCTCTAGTGGTGATCTTTTCTCTGACAGCGCTTATCCTCTCAATAATCGGAGCTAA
This sequence comes from Butyrivibrio sp., assembly GCA_015056585.1. Classification (GTDB taxonomy): domain Bacteria; phylum Bacillota; class Clostridia; order Lachnospirales; family Lachnospiraceae; genus Butyrivibrio. Next base: position 3,423 of record SVFZ01000067.1, read on the forward strand.
AAAAGAGGGGATGAAATCTCTTTTTATATGGGCCTGCGTGTGCCTTGCTGCGATGCTCCTTGGGCCTGTCGGAACAGGAATCATGCCAAAGGCAGTATTCGGGTTGTTTGAGAGATTCAGTACCTTTTCGGCAGTAACATTTAACGCAGTGTTGGGAATATTCTTGTTGCTTGGAAAATTCGGTAAGAGTTTTGACTGATCTGCAAAATATAATAAAGTAAGTGTAAAACAGACCTTTATCAGTGTAACTGATAGGGTCTGTTTTTGGTTGTGATAGATTAGGGTGTGAAAGGGGAGTGGCATCAAGTAAAGCTTTGGTATGGTTATTGCAAGGAGTAAGAAAATGAATAGAAAACATGAAATTATATGTAATAGCGAAAGAGAAATGGACAGACGGGCAGATTCCTTGATAGAGCAGGGATACACGGTTGAGAGACATTCAGGTGTATTACCTTTTCAGCCGGTTTGCATCCCCACATATAAAGTAGTATTTTGGGGGTGAATCAGCGTAAAACAGGAAGAGAAAAACATATTAGGAAAAGGAGATTGGCCATGACGGATTATATCGCATTCTGCGGACTTGATTGTGAACAGTGTGACGCGCGTAAAGCAACGTTTAATGATGACAACGAGCTTAGAGTAAAGGTTGCCAAAGAGTGGTCAGAGCTCAATGGTGTAGAAATAACACCCGACATGATCAACTGCGTAGGCTGTAGGCTTACGGAGGTGAAGTTCCCATATTGCCAGTCCATGTGCGAGATCAGACAGTGTGCATTAGGAAGAAAAGTTGAGACTTGTGGAGATTGCCATGAAATGAATACATGCTCTAAGCTTTCCCAGATTATCAGTACTAATCCTGATGCAAGGCGCAGACTTGAGGGTAAATAAAGCTCAGGACTTTGATATAATGTGTTGTAGTAAAAGATATTCACGCTATGCCAGGGGGATTTATGGAAAACAAGGACTTTATTGAGAATTCTGAATTACGTATAGCTATATGTGACGATGACAAGTCTGATCGAGAAAAGGTACATATTCTTCTTCAGGATTATTTGAAGAAAAAATCAATAAAAGCGCAGGTAAAAGTGTTTGATCATCCGGACACACTCATAGAGGAGTGCGAGCATTACAGACCTCATATTTACATTCTGGATATTGTTATGCCTATGGTTACAGGAATACAGGCTGCCAGAGAACTCAGATGGAATCAGCCCGATGCCCAGATTATATTTGCAACTTCTGAGAGCTCATATGCGCTGGAGTCTTTTGATGTAAATCCTATAAATTATATTTTGAAGCCTATTGAAAAGGAAAAGTTCTTTTCAACTCTAGATATGGCTATTTCTCGCGTGGATATTGAGAGTGATAAAAGCGTTTGCATAAAAATCAAGGGTGGCATGCAGACACTGCATCTTAGTGACATTCTTTATATAGAATATCGCAACCATGTGGTTTCATATCACATGGATAATGGCGAGATCATATCAACCCCAACCTTAAGAATAGGATTTGCTGAATATCTTTCAGAGAATCATCCCGGAAAAGACTTTGTAAGATGCCATGAATCAATAGCTGTGAACATAGCAGCTATTGATAAACTGACAAAGATAGATATTACACTTCGCGGTGGGGAACAGATACCTGTTACAAAGAGCAGATATTCTGAGGTTATGGATAGCTACATGGACTATAGGCTATAAGGAGCTATAAATAATGGATAAAAACACAAACAATTATGATATTCCCAAGAGAGATGGAAGTGTGTGGCCGGAGGATATCTGCCCTGCATACACTCCAAGAGAGGATGCAATTCCAAGCTTGAAAGGCTGCTGGTATTGTAAATATGCGGATTTTCATTTGAAGGAAGAAAGAGCTCTTGAGGTGGGAATCTGTAAATGGCCAAATAAAATAATTGATTAGAAAAGAGAAAGGGCTGAATAATGATCAAGAGTAAAACGAAATATGAAGCTTCGATTGAAGAAATAAGGGAACTTTTCTCTTTTCATAATATTGGGAATGTGAAAAGCATTGCACCACTTGGCAATGGAGAGTTCAATTCTGCATATAAGGTAATGCTTGATGATGGAAAGAGCTTTGTCCTCAAGATAGCACCTCCGGAAGATGCGACGGTTCTTACATATGAGAAAAATATGATGGAATCAGAAGTGTTCTGGTATAAGATGATGCACGAGAACACAGATATTCTTTGCCCGGAAGTATATGTATCTGATTTTTCAAAAGACATCGTGAAGAGCAACTGCTTCATCATGCAGATGATGGAGGGAGAGCCCTTGTGGGCAGTGAAATTCTCAGATAATGAATATGAAAACGTTCAAAAGCAGAAAATAGAAATGCTCACCAAGATACACAGGATCAAAAATGACAGATTTGGCTACAGGCAATTAGGGCTCCAAGATACATGGTATGATGCGCTAAAGTCCATGGCCGGTAATCTTGTTAAGGATTGTAAGGCTCTTGGATACGAGACCACTGATGGGGAGAAGTTTATTTCATATATTGATAAACATGCAGGGCTCCTCCGGAATGTACCTTGCCGAATGGTGAATTTTGATCTGTGGGACAGTAATGTCCTTTATCACGATGGCAAGATCTGCTGGATTGATCCTGAGCGAGGGTTTTGGGGTGATCCGGTAGCTGATTTTATTACTCTGGGTGCAGGACAAAA
>SVFZ01000068.1 GCA_015056585.1 Butyrivibrio sp.
TACAAAAGAAGACGGCAGGCTCATTCCCCATCCCTTTGGAAGAAGAAAAGCTACCACAAGCATAGGTACAGCACGCATAAGGCTACCCATGAGTTTTTGTGCCATGATCCTGGCATAGTAGAATCCGTACATATCCACAGGACGGCACATATCATAGGCTATGTCCCCGGATCGGATCTTGTCCACCAGTTCCGAATCTGAAGCCAGCATCATGCGGAAAAAAGCCTGCTGCAGCCAAACATAAGTAGCTACACTTTCAATCGGCAGAGTCTGTGGCTTGCTGTCATAAAGAGCTCTGTACAGCGCCACCAGAATAAGACCGAAAAACATCTGACAGGCAATCCCTCCGATCATGGCCCCTCTATATTGAAGCTCCATCCGAAGCCTCATTTTAAAAACGGTAAAATATGACATAATCAACCTCTGCTAATTTATAAACTGCAAAATAGATATTTAGTCCTCTTTCTTAAAGATCAAGTTCCTTGTACATGGCAGCAATAAGATGATCGGTGTTCTCAGGCTGCAGAGTAAGCTCGCTGATTGTGCCCGCATCCTGCAGTATTCCCAAAAGCTTTGAAGTCGGAAGGTCAGATGGATTGTAGCTTAGTTCAATTCCATCTTCCGTCCGAATCCACTTTACGTTCTCAGGAAGTTTTAGATCCGTAACATCTCCGTCGTACTTAATGTTCACATTACGGACAGTGTCGTAGCGTTCAAGAAGTTCCTGAAGCTTTCCGTCAAAGAGTTTTTTGCCATGACCAAGGACCATAACCCTTGAGCACAGCGCCTCGATGTCTTCCATATCATGGGTTGTGAGCATGATCGTTGTGCCGTACTCCCTGTTTTCCCATTTAAGGAAATCCCTGAGGGAAAGCTTACTAACCGCGTCAAGGCCGATGGTTGGCTCATCAAGGAACAGGAGCTCTGGTCTGTGTAAAAGTGATCCGCACAGCTCTGCCCTCATTCTTTGGCCAAGACTAAGGAGCCTTAAGGGCGTTCTCATAAGTGGCTCAAGCTGAAGGGCGCCTGTCAGCTCTTTTAACCTTGCCTCATAATCTCCACTCGGTATCCTGTAAATATCCCTTAGAAGTGAATAGCTGTCGATGATTGGCACATCCCACCAAAGCTGGCTTCGCTGGCCAAACACTACTCCGATGTTTCTGACATGCGTCTTGCGCTCTTTCCAGGGCACGATGCCTCCCACATTTACTTCGCCGCCATCAGGTGTGAGGATCCCTGAGAGAATTTTTACTGTCGTGGATTTTCCTGCGCCGTTAGGGCCGATATATCCTACAAGTTCGCCTTTATCAACGGAAAAAGAGACCCCTTTAAGGGCGTTCACGATTTCTTTTTCCCTTAAAAGCTTTCCTTTTTCATGTTTCTTTTTTACTGTGAAATTCTTCTGTAAATTACTGACTTCTATATAGCTCATGACCACTCCCAAATCATATTATTTTCCGCTTTAATCAAAGCCAAGTTCGCCGTCAGAAGCAGAAAGATTCAGCTCAAATTTCGCATTTTCTGTAACAAGCTTTATTCTGTATCTTCCCCTGTTGACACTTATATCTGATGAACCGCTGAAAGCTTCCGCTTTAGTAGCTTCTGCAATAGTGCTCAGATCTCCGTCAGGTGTTATGAGAACAAGCTTTGCCTTACCGCTCTTTAAACTGATATCATAATCAATAGCTACTGAGGATTCAGAATTTGCATTATACTCCCATATAGTATCCATGCCATCCATAAATCCAATATTTAAATATAATCTGTTGCCATTAACGTTCTGACTGTAGTTACTACGGCTGTAAGAATTGCCTTCTCCTTCAATTTGGCTGTCATTGTCGTACAAATTATGCTGTTCCAAACTCCCACAACCAATAAGCAGTAAAGCTACTAATAATACAACTATACTTGTTTTTTTCATATACCCTCCATTTAATCTGACTGTTGATATATTATCTCTTTTTCACAGGGATCCAGAGTTCACAGAAAAGGTCGTCATGTCCATGCTCTACAAAATAATTGCGGGAAAAGAATTTTCACCATGTTCCTCACTTTGAATATTCCGTTTAAAGGCTTCGGTTTCCGATGTAATTTCTCTTATTATACAGCTTTTTCATCATTATAGTACTGGGCCTGAGCATTCCACAGCTCATAATACTTGCCCTTTGAATCTTGCAAAAGATCAAAGTGAGTACCTTTCTGAACTACCCTGCCGTCATGGAACACGGCAATTTCATCGCAGAACTTGCAGGAAGAAAGCCTGTGGCTGATATATACGGCTGTCCTGTCGTCCACCATTTCATTGAACTTCTCATATATTTCTGCCTCGGCTATGGGATCAAGGGCTGCTGTCGGTTCATCAAGGATAATGAATGGGGCATCCTTGTACAGCGCCCTGGCTATGGCAATTTTTTGCGCTTCGCCACCGGATATTTCCACGCCCTCCTTATCTATATCTTTGTAAAGATATGTTTCAAGACCCTTCTTCATCTTTTCATCCAGATTATCAAATCCTGCCTCCTTAAGGCATTTCAATACTTTCGCTTCATCATAGTTTATAGATCCGGCTACATTCTGGCCGAGAGGAAATGCCAGAAGTTTGAAATCCTGGAAAACAACAGAGAAAATATTGATGTACTCATCATATCTGTACTTGCGAATATTGATACCATTCAGCAGTATTTCCCCTTCTGTAGGATCATAAAGCCTGCATAGAAGCTTTATAAATGTTGTCTTTCCGCTTCCGTTCATTCCTACAACAGCAAGTTTTTCGCCAACCCTGAACTTCAGATTAACATTCTTAAGCGCATACTCTTCTGAGCCCGGATATTTGAATGAAACATTCCTAAACTCCACTTCATACTTGTTGTCACTGCGCTTTTCAGTGGTAAGGCTTCCCTGATACATATTATTGGGAAGATCCAACAGTTCATATACTGTTTCCAGGAATTCACTGTTACCGGCCATCATGTTTATGCTGCTCATGCAATCTTTAATACCGGTAAACAGATATGTGAACGCTCCGATATACTGCGTTACCTGTCCAACCCCAAACGCTCCTCCCCAGGATTTTAGACACACATAGAGGTACACAGCCCCAGTAGGAATCATAGAGGTAGCTTCAGAGAGTCCTGCCCATATTCCCTTAAGACCTACAGAAGCCTTTGCAATCTCTGAGTTTGCACCAAACACATTCTCTTTTCTCATGTAAATACCGCTCACATTCCTGTGCTGGTCATACATCCTCACATCTACAGCTCTTTTCCTGTCCCTCATCTGGAACCCGTAAAATGAATAATACCTGTTGCCATAGGTGGCCTTTTCCGTATAATCTATCCAGTACTGCTTTGATTTTAGTTCACATTTGCCTCCCGCCAAGGCCATCAATATCATTCCTGCAAACAGGATAAAAATGAATATCGGATTATTCAAAATTGCCGCAGGGCTATCCTTGGGTACTTTTAATAAAAACAGATTTACCGATAAAGCAGCACCACCTACTATCTCAAATACTGATTTTGAAAATAATTCATAGATCATTACACAAAGCTGCAATCCCCATTCACTGAAATTTGCGTTTTGCTCGATTCGGGCATATAGATCATGTACATACTGTTTATCAATGTCAGCAAAATCCATGGTGTAAAATTTATTTATAAATGGCTCGCTTAAGAGTGCTGTATTATATGTAATCTTGGACTCATACTGATTCCATCTTGTGGCAGCATATTTTAATATCCCCAGTAGCAGACCCGCTATTATTTCTACCATCACCCATTTAAATAAGATCTGTGTGTTTCTTGAGCCTGCTAATTCACTGATTATCTGCGCGGAAATCCAAATAGTGGTATATGGTAAAAGAGCCCCCAAAAGAGCATCCACAGTAAATGCTATAAAAAGATAGGGATTTAGTTTCCATAATATTTTCCAGCCTCTAAGGTTATTCTTCCAGGCTTTAACAAGCTTCATTTCTTTCATATCCATCTCCTTGCTCTTCCTCCCTGTAGTATTTGCTCTGAACTTCAAAAAGATTTGCATATTCTCCTTGCAGTGACAAAAGATCTTCGTGGGTTCCTTCCTCAATTATTCTGCCGTCTGACAAAAGAATGATCCTGTCACAAAATCTTGTGGAAGCCAGTCTATGGGAGATAAACAAGGAGGTCCTCCCTTTAGTCATGGAATTATACTTAAGATAAATATCGTTTTCGGCTATGGGATCAAGGGCTGCTGTCGGTTCATCCAATGTCAGGATCGGTGCATCTTTGTACAGTGCCCTTGCCAGCATCAGTCTCTGTATCTGACCTCCCGAAAAGTCATGGCCATCCAAAAATACTTCTCTTCCAACCTTTGTTTCAATCCCCTCATTAAGCCCTTCGATCATGGAACTTAATCCTGCTTTTTCAATGCATTTCAACACCTTATCAGCATTGACATCAGTTACTGACTGCGCAACATTTTCCGCAACACTGCCTGCAATAATTGAAAAATCCTGAAAAACCGATGAAAAAAGCTTGTAATAATCTCTTCTGTTGTATTTTCTTATATCAGTACCGTTTAATAAGACACTTCCTTCGGTGGGATCCAAAAGTCCGCATATCAATTTAACCAGTGTTGTCTTTCCGGCCCCGTTAAGACCCACAATCGCAAGCTTTTCTCCGGCTCTTACTGTTAAACTTAGATTCCTGATTGTATAGTCTTTCGCATGTGGATACATGTAGCTTACGTTTTCCAGACATATCTCATAGGGCAAATTTGTGTTTATATCAAGTTCTTCTCCTCCTTCAAATCTGAAGGGTTCTTCCCAATCCAGGAACTCTCGCATCCTTGATATTTCCAGGCTTTCCTTGTGCAGCTGCAAAAAGCCTTCCAGTATTCCCTTTACCCATTCAGAAAAGCCTCCGATGGCTCCAAAATAAAGCAAAAACTCCGAAGCTGTCATTCCATTATCTATTGTCATCTTAATGAGAATAAAATATGCAATTCCATTTCGTAAAAAAGTGAGAACCACATCACAGATGTTTGCGAAAAACTTAGTCTTTTCCGAGCCAATGCGATATTCTTTGTAGGCCCTATAAGATTTATCTTTAAGCTCATCAATCCAGTTCTTTAATCCAAAAATTCTTATATCTTTAGCCAGTGTCCTGTTAGTTGCGTTGTTTATCATGTAGAAAAAATTTATCACGATTTTCTCTTCATACTCAGGATTCTCCGCATTTTCATCTATTTTTTTACTGATGAGATAACTAAGTCCGGAAGTCACAATAACTACCGCCATAAGCCTCATATCAAGTCCTGTCACTACAAATAAAAAAGCTGTAAATCCAAGAATATTGGCCAAAATTCCCTGCAGTGTCTCCCATATATGCTCCGTTGACCTGCTGTTTGCAGAGGTGGCTCTGGTAGCACTGTCGTTAGCTTCTATGAAATCAGTATCCATCAGATTAGAATATGAGGTTTCGCAGAACTTTGTTGCCACATCATAAATAATGCTGCTGCGAACGTCTATCCTGCCAAATAACTTATTGTCCTTCAGATATGCCAATAGCCCTGAAAGTCCAACAAGCAGAAAGCTAAAGACAAGGATGATCAAAACCAAAGATGATAATGACGCCTTTTTCTCTACATACCTTAATACAATTGGCGTTACAAGCAATCTTGTTACTGTGAGTGCTGCAGTTACTGTTCCCATAGCTGTTGCGATAAATAGAACGCTTTTCCTTACTTTCCATGCTTTTTTTACCATGTACACAACATTTTGCCACATGTTATATTCGGGCTTTTTTCTTTTCTCTTTTGCTTCCATACATACTCTCCCTACTATTCGAATAATCCCTTTTTGACTTTCTCATCCTATCATACAAAAACATCCCCAAATCACTTTGGGGATGAAACGCTTATTTTGGGGGATGAATTGTAAAATTACATCTGTGGGATCAGAATTTCTGTGGTAAAAGCCCCATCTTCACTGTTTCTGCTGAGGAATCCTCCGAGCCTCTCCACAATGCCATCAATTCTGATAAGGCCCAGCCCATGTCCGTCGCCTTTGGTTGTTTTAAAGAGCTTCCCTATTTTCTTAAGCTTTTTTCCTGCTGTAAAATTGGTAAAAGATATGTAGAGCTGCGTTCCCTTCATATCCATATATACGCGGATCACGCGCTCATTGGGTGGAAGTTCCATGCTGGCTTCAATAGCATTGTCAAAAAGATTTCCGATAATGCAGCAAAGATCCAGTTCAGACATCTTAAGCTTAACCGGAATATGAGCATCTACCTGAACGCCAATCTCTTTTGACTGGGCAAGAGATATCTTACTGTTGAGGATTGCATCGGCCATGGCATTGCCGGTCTTAATGACGGTGTCTACCGTGTTGAGGTCTGTATCCAGTTCATCCAGATAAGCCTTTATGCCTTCCATGTCATTATTGGCAGCCAAAGCCTTCATCATCTGGATGTGATTTCTATAGTCATGCCTCCAGCCGCGCATCTTCCTGTACATGTTATCCACTTCCTTGTAGTGGGTCTCCACAAGCTCACGCTGGTAAACTTCTATTTGGTTATCTATCTTCTTTGAAAAGAAATTCATACCTATCCCCATTAGCCAAAATCTATAATAGCGCGATTAACCTTCTCATAACTTCCCCTGGGAAGCGGAACAGATTCGCCATTGTTAAAGAAAATATCAGTTTTTGTAACTCTGCTGATGCAGGATAAATTAACAAGACTTGACCTGCCTACTCTAAAGAATCTCTCATCAAGTTCTTTTTCAATATCGCCGAGAGTCTTTTTTACAGTAATCTCCTTATCTGCATGAATAGTAGTATAGTTTCCTCTGACATCCACATAGGAGATTTTGTAGATGGGAACCATGTTTGTTTCACCGCCAGATTCCAGCATCAGCATCTTTTCATCCTTGGACAGTTTCTTTGCCGCTCTGTCAAGAACCCGGAAGAGCTTATCTTCGTTTACCGGCTTCATAAGATAATGGAGTGCTGATACCTCATAGCCTTCAGCAATATAATCAGAATATCCTGTTACGAAAATAATCTGGGTACTGTCATTGGTTTCACGCAGCTTCTTGGCCATGGTCACACCATCCATTCTGCCCATTTCAATGTCTAAAAGAAGGATCTGATACCCTTTATCTTCCTCATATTCAAAGAGAAATTCCTCAGCAGATGAAAACAGATGAATGTCAGCCTGCTGTTTGGAAATGTGTCCCCAGCGTGTCACTAAATCTTTTATGTAATTTCTGTCTGTCTCTGTGTCGTCACAGATTGCTATCTTGTAATCGCTCATGTTCCTATAATAACACAGTCCCCTTATATTTATTCCAATCCAAAAACAGCAAAGTCAATAACCTTGAATTTGCATATTTAACTATCTATATTTTCTCCGAATATACAGAACTGAGATTACAAGCACAATCGGAAAACCTATTCCTGCCAAAACTCCCGCTTTCAAATCATTTGCTGCTTTCTGCGATACATTACCAATAATCGCAGGTCCTACAGCTCCGCCTAGATCTCCTGCCAAAGCAAGAAGCGCAAACATTGCAGTACCTCCCGTGGGAAGTATCTGCGATGAAATACTGATTGAGCCGGGCCACATAATTCCTACAGAAAATCCGCACAAAGCGCAGCCTATTAATCCGGCCAAAGGAGCCTCTGATAAGCCTGCAATCAAATAACAAACCAGACACATTACTCCTGATGCCATCATGAATATGGTCAAATCAACTTTTTCGCCAAATTTCCCATAAAGCAATCTGCTAATTCCCATACATACTGCAAAGCCACAAGGGCCTGCCAAATCTCCAACTGTTTTGGAAACATGCAATGCTGACTCTGCAAAAGCCGATGCCCACTGACCCATCGCTATTTCTGATGAGCCGGCACAAACCATCAGAATAATAAAAATCCAAAACGCTTTTGTTTTGAAAAGTTCAAGCATCGTCATGCTCTTTCCATCTTCAACCAGCGGTTCTATTGGGCAGGTTGCGAAATTGTAGATATTGTAAAATGGTATGATTGACCAGATCAGAGCCATAATTCTCCAGTTTTCTATGCCAAAGACAGCAAAAAAGAGCGTGGAACACAATACAACTCCAACCCATCCCCAACAATAAAAAGAGTGCAAAAGACTCATCATAGAATCTTTATTCTCAAAAGGGCATGCCTCAATGATAGGACTGCCCAGCACCTCAGTCAAACCACTCCCTATGGCATAAATAATGACACATGCAATTATTCCATAAAATGGTTTCTGACATAAATCAGGTAAAAAAGCCAGTCCTGCAAGCCCTACCCCTGAAGTAATCTCTGCTGCTATAATGCATACCCGGTATCCTAATTTATCAACTATTCCGGCGCATAAGAAATCAACTATCAATTGGGTAACAAAGAAACATGATGATATAAGCGCAAGCATGCCAAAAGATATATCATAGTCATTATGAAATGTTATAAACAGTAAAGGAACATAATTAGCACATATAGCTTGCGTTACAAATCCAAGATAGCATGCAAGCTGAGTTTTTTTGTAATTCTTCTTTAATTTCATTATTATTCACCAACTCCGGTCTTAGATTATTTTCATTAAGAAATCAAATGAAAGCCGGCTCTACAAAAGTTACTCCATTTTCCATTATATGCTCCAGCATAATCTTGTAATAATCAGGAACCATGGCAAGTGTCTCTACATGGTCATGCATAAGCAGGATATGATTGCCGCCATCCTCAAGAAGGACTGCGCCACTTGCAGGATTAGTATCATGGATTCTTTTAAAGACATCCTCCATGGTAAAACCGCTATCCGGCCTGATATTATACTCAGCAAAGTCGAAGGTCCAGAGAGTATCTATATCCTGATCCAGTCCATTATCTTTCCACCATGAATATGCGATATTTCTGTCGTCAAGTTTGCTAAAGGCTTTTTCTTTAAAATATGCCTCGTACTTATCCTTATTCGCTCCGCCTTTGCTTCCGTAGGGAAATCTGAAAGGTCTGTATTTACGCTCTACACCGGCTTTTTTATAGATATCTTCAAGTAGTGCATCGCATTTTTCAATTTCTTTAATACCCTCTTCAAAAGATATCTCAGCAAAATTCGGATGTGAATAACTGTGATTTCCCACCACCATTCCGTGCTGAATGGCATAGATGACATTATCCGGATACTTTTCAATATGTGCACCCTCGGCAAACATCAATGCTTTGATTCCTCTGGATACCAGATAATCAACCAGCGCCGGTGTATTGCTTGATGCTATATCATCAATCGTAAGTATTGCCTTTATCATTAAAATCTTCCCCCATTTTTAGGATTAACCAGCTTTTTATCTGTTCATTAAATAGATTTCGTATTTCATGGACAGATCAAGTATTTCCTTCGGTACTTCTTTCATGTCATAGTGTGATATAACAGTTATGTCCACTAAACCAAGTCCCTCATATATTTAACCACTTCATATTTTAGTCTTCAGCGACCATAAATCTGTTGTCTGTTCTATCTCATAATATTGATGCAGGCCTTCTTTCAAACCTGCGATGGATGGAAAGTCTTTATCCACATCTAAAAGATCTGATGCTCCGGGACTTATTTTCCCATCAACAGACATAAGCATAAACAGTGTTGTAATTGGTCTATTCATTTTTGTTTCCCCTTCATCCCATTTCTATCAGTCAGTAATAATTCCGTCTTAAAATATAAAACACCAAAACATTTTTATTATACTTTACTAAACAAAGCGCCACAACAGAAAACAGGGGCGTTTTCACGCTCCTGCCTACTTGATTGCTTTTATTAGAGTATTCAGCTCTCCGGTCTATTTCATGTCTCGCTCTAGCATCACGATATATTCAGGTGTGCCTTCTTCTAATTGTCTTTTTCCGTTGAGATTAAAACCATGTGTCTCGTAAAAATGAATAGCTTCTTTGTTCTTCTCCAGCGTCCATAGGAATCTGCTATCATATTTTTCTTTTGCGAACTCTATCAATTGGGCTCCTATGCCCTGTTTCCAAAAGAAGTAATATACATATAATTCCGATATTTCTTTTCCCTCCAGATGCATCAACCCCTTAACTATGCCATCATCATATACCCAAACTTTATTAAGAAGTTCAGAATCCTTGAATTCATTGGCTACCTTTACTACCTTCAATTAGTTAATAGAGTGATCATCATTGTGAAAAA
>SVFZ01000069.1 GCA_015056585.1 Butyrivibrio sp.
AACCGCGGGATATTTGAGTCGAACGGGATAATGGCCAAGAAACATGTGACCGTTAACGGCTCCGGAGTCAATCTTAAGAAACATTCCTTTGAAGAGTATCCGGGGCATTCCGATGATGTAACAAGATTTTTGTACATCGGCAGGATTATGAAGGAAAAAGGTGTTGATGAATACCTGCAAGCTGCAAAGGCGCTTCATGAAAAATACGGCGAAAAGGTTTCCTTTGCCGGAATCGGATATTTCGATGAGGACTATGAGGAGAAAATAAAAGAGTTTGAGAAAAAGGGAATCTTTAAGATGATCCCGTTTTCAAAGGATATCCATCCATATATAAGGGAAGCTGATGCCATAGTTAACCCGTCTTATCACGAAGGAATGTCAAATGTACTGATGGAGGCTTCTGCCACCGGACGACCATGCATCGCCTCAAATATAAGCGGTTGTAAGGAAATAGTGGTGGACGGCTCTACAGGTCTTTTGTTTGAGCCGAGGGATGCAAAGAGCCTTATAAATGCTCTTGATAAATTCATGAATCTTTCTGCCGGGCAAAGGAAAGAAATGGGCAAAAACGGCAGAGCCCACGTGGAAGAGCACTTTGACAGACAAAAGATCACCGAAAATTACATGCGTGAAATACGCAGAATTTTAAGTTTGACATATGTGGTATGATTAGTATTGGATTAATTTCGTTTGGAGGAACAAACAATGGATTTATATGAGAAACTCCTTTCAGGAGAAGAGAAACTGTCATTAGTAGGTCTTGGCTATGTAGGTATGCCTATAGCCGTAGCTTTTGCAAAAAAGATCAAGGTTGTGGGATATGACTTTAACGCAGCCAAGGTTGATCTGTATAAGAAGGGCTTTGACCCCACAAGAGAAGTCGGCGACGAGGCAATAAAGAATACAACAGTTGAATTTACAGCAGATCCTGAGAAGCTTAGAGAGTGCAAATTCCATGTTGTTGCAGTTCCGACACCTGTAAATGATGATCACACACCTGATCTTACACCTGTTGAGGGTGCAAGCCGTACTCTTGGTAAGTACCTTACAAAGGGATCAGTTGTTGTATATGAGTCAACTGTTTATCCGGGCGTTACAGAGGACATCTGCGTTCCGATCCTTGAGAAGGAGTCAGGCCTTAAATGCGGCGTAGACTTTAAGGTTGGTTATTCACCTGAGCGTATCAACCCAGGTGACAAGGTTCACAGACTCGATACCATTACCAAGATTGTTTCAGGTATGGATGAGGAAACTCTCGATACAGTAGCAAAGGTATATTCACTTGTTGCCCTTGCCGGTGTATACAGGGCTCAGTCAATCAAGGTTGCTGAGGCAGCAAAGGTTATCGAGAATTCACAGCGTGATATCAATATCGCTTTCATGAATGAGCTTTCAATCATCTTTAACAAGATGGGCATTGATACAAAGAGTGTCCTTGAGGCGGCAGGTACAAAGTGGAACTTCCTTCCATTCAGACCGGGGCTTGTAGGCGGTCACTGTATCGGTGTAGATCCATACTATCTTACATACAAGGCTGAGGAGCTTGGATATCATTCACAGATCATTCTCTCAGGCCGTCGTATCAACGATGATATGGGCAAATACATTGCAGAGGCAGCTGTAAAGAGGCTTATCGCTAACGATATTCCTGTAAAGAATGCTAAGGTTGCAATCCTTGGTTTCACATTCAAGGAGAACTGCCCTGATACACGTAACACCAAGGTTATCGACATTTACAAAGAGCTTGGCGAGTATGGCATCAAACCTGTAGTTGTTGATCCACAGGCTGATGCAGATGAAGCTAAAAGACTTTACGGCATTGAGTTCAATACCCTTGCAGATGTAAAGGACATGGACCTTGTAATCATGGCTGTTGCCCACGAAGATTTCAAGGCATACAAGCCAGCTGATATTGCAAAGTTCTTTGATGAGTCACACAAGACAAAGATCTTCATGGATCTTAAGGGCATATTCAACCTTGAAGACTACAAAGCTCCAGATTTCGACTATTGGAGGCTGTAAGCACTTGGCGAAGTTCTGTTGAGCCTAGTGCGCGCGTGTTCTGGCGAGCGAAGCGAGAGCAGAACTTCCTTGTTTAGGAGAATATAATGAGTTACAAAGATTTAAAATTCCCGGCTGACTCTGTGTTTCTTGTAACAGGCGGCGCCGGTTTTATCGGATCAAATATATGCGAAGCACTTTTGGATATGGGGTACACCGTAAGGTGCATGGACAACTTGTCCACCGGTCATATCGAGAATATTCAGCCATTTATGGAGAACCCGAAGTTCACATTCCTTCAGGAGGATATCAGAGATCTGGATGCCTGCATGAAGGCTACAGAGGGCGCAACCTATGTTCTCAATGAGGCTGCCTGGGGAAGCGTTCCCAGAAGTATCGAGATGCCTCTTTTGTACGAGGAGATCAACATCAGGGGAACTCTCAATATGATGGAGGCTTCAAGACAGAACGGCGTAAAGAAGTTTGTATATGCTTCAAGTTCTTCTGTTTACGGCGACTCAACAACCCTTCCCAAGAAGGAAGGACAGGAGGGAAATGTTCTTTCTCCCTACGCCCTGACTAAGAAGACTGATGAGGAATACGGTAAGCTTTACAAGAAGCTTTACGGTCTTGATACCTATGGTCTTAGGTACTTCAATGTATTTGGAAGACGTCAGGATCCTAACGGAGCTTACGCTGCAGTAATTCCAAAGTTTTTAAAACAGCTTATGAACGGCGAGACACCAACAATAAACGGTGACGGCAAGCAGTCAAGAGACTTCACCTATGTTGACAACGTAATTGAAGGAAATCTCCGCGCATGCCTTGCTTCATCAGACGTTGCAGGAGAAGCATACAACATCGGAGCCGGCGGAAGAGAATTTCTTATAGATGTTTACCACCACTTAACAGATGCTTTGGGAGTTGATGTGGAGCCAATCTTTGGACCTCCGAGAGCAGGTGATATCAGAGATTCCAATGCAGATATTTCCAAGGCCAGAAAAAATCTTGGATATGACCCGTCCTATGATTTTAAGGCCGGTATTGAACTGGCAATCGAATGGTACAAAGCAAATCTGTAAGCATGACACAAACGAAGAGAGTCATGTGCATATCTTTGTGTAAAGCAGGAATTTAAAGTTATATGAAGATCACAATCAGAATGGATGACATTACTCCGGGAATGGACTGGAAGAAGTTTGAGCGCTTTAAGGCCATATTGGATAAGCATGGAGTAAAGCCACTTATCGGAGTCGTGCCGGATAACAGAGACAAGAAGCTGCAGATAGATCCGCCAAGAGATAATTTCTGGGACTATATAAAAGAGCTTCAAAATGACGGATGGGTTGTGGCTATGCATGGTCTTACCCATGTGTATTCAAACAGAGAACCGGGGATGTTTCCCATTGGTGATAAGTCTGAATTTGCAGGGATTTCCTATGAAAAGCAGGATGAGATGATCAGGGAAGGAAGACGCATCCTTAAAAGTAATGGGATTATGACAGACTTTTTTATGGCGCCTTCTCATTCCTACGACAGGAATACTCTTAAAGCATTGAGAAAAAACGGCTTTGCGAGGATAACTGATGGCTTTGGTAAAAGACCTTATGAGATGGACGGGCTTATTTTTTACCCAATTTCTGTAAGTCGAAGAGATACATTAAAAAGCAGTAAAGACGGCATAGTGACTTTTGTCTTTCATGCCAATACCATGTCGGATAAGGACTTTGATTATCTTGAAAAGCTTTTCGACAGGGCAGATATTGTTTCTTTTGAAGAATATATCAATATGGACACAGATGTAAGGGGGGCGAAGGAAGAAATAGCCGAGTATCTTACTGCGAAGAGTAAGTATATGGCTGTGAGACTTCGCAGAGGTATCAAAAACAGATAATATTCAGGTGAGGCGTTATGGAATACGGTTATGGACAGATTCGCGTACTTCACGTGCTTGGGGGATTGAACGTAGGTGGAGCTGAATGTCGTATCATCGATCTTTATCGTAACATGGATAGGGATAAGATTCAGTTTGATTTTCTCGTACATTACCCTCCGGATAAGACAGGAAAAAAGAGTCCGACTTCTGATGAACTAATGGCAGTTCGAGAGCCGGACTATTTTGATGATAGTGTAAAAAAGCTGGGAGCCAGAATTTTCTGTCTTCCTAAATTTGTTGGAACAAATCTGATGGATTACAAAGCTGCTATCAGGCAGTTCTTTAAAGAACATCAGGGAGAGTGGAAGGTTGTACAGGGGCATATGACAAGCACTGCTGCAATCTATCTTCCTATTGCAAAAAAAGCCGGAGTTCCGATTTGTATAGCCCATGCCAGAAGTGCCGGAGTGGACAACGGAGTAAAGGGCTTAGCCACAAAGATATTCAGAAGCCCACTTCAGAGAGAAGGCATCACAGATTACAATTTTGCCTGCTCGAGAGAAGCCGGAATTTCTGTTTTCGGCCAGAACCTCATGAATGCTGGAAGTGTCAGGATAATTCCCAACGCCATTGATCTTAAGCGTTTTTCCTACAATGAGGAGATAAGGAATAAGATCAGGGAGGAGCTTGGCGTAAGTAATGCTCTGGTTATCGGGCACGTGGGAAGTTTCAGGTATGCCAAGAACCATGAGTTTCTTTTAAATGTTTTTGCCCAGGTATGCAGACTCCTTGATAACGATGACCTTAATCAGTACAGTATGCTGCACGGCATGAGGGTGCGTCTTCTTATGCTTGGCAAAGGCCCTCTTATGGACGATATGAAAAAGCTGGCTACTAAGCTCCATATCTATGACAGATGTATTTTTGCAGGGAATAAGAGCAATGCCTGTGAATACTATCAGGCTATGGACTATTTCTGCTTTCCGTCCAGGTACGAGGGACTTCCCGGAAGTGTCATAGAGGCACAGGCAGCGGGCCTTCAATGCCTTGTATCTGATTCGGTAACGCCGGAAGTTGACGTGACAGAGCTTGTTTCTATGCGCAGTATAAACAGTGAGCCAAGAGACTGGGCGAGAAAAATATTGGATGACCTTCTTTTCCATGAGGACTATCAT
Organism: Butyrivibrio sp.; assembly: GCA_015056585.1. Taxonomy (GTDB): domain Bacteria; phylum Bacillota; class Clostridia; order Lachnospirales; family Lachnospiraceae; genus Butyrivibrio. Next base: position 5,053 of record SVFZ01000069.1, read on the forward strand.
ATGGATCCTTTGATGGAGGAGATTAAGTTAAATCAGACCTTTACGGCAATCGCAGGGGAGAGAAGAGAGAGCGTTTTTGAAAATGAAGATACTCCCGATATAGATATCCTTGACAGAGGAACAGGGTTTGAGGCCCTTAATATTCCCGATGAGGAGACAAAAAACAATTATATCCGACAGATAAAGAATTTGTCCGATGCCAAAGACATGCATCGCTCCATTGAGTATTCAATCGGGGACAGACAGCAGTCATCAGCTTATATTCAAGGGAAACTCAGGGCTGCAGGTTTTGACGTGAAAGCTCAGGCGAAGCTCTTGGCGTTCTTTTACGAACGAGGTCATTTTTAAAAAGTAATCACTTAGCGAGGCATTTTCCAGCTTAGTGTACTACTTTGTTCTGGCGAGCGAAGCGAGAGCAGAACTATATTATTATTTTTGTGAGGTTGTATGACAAACAAAAAGAATCTCATGCTGATGGTGCCTATGCTGCATCAGGGAGGCTTTGAGAGAGTATGCGTGGCCACAGCAAGGCTGATGCAGGATTATTACAATGTTTATATTCTGATCTTTAGCTCCAAAGACATCAACTATGATGTTTCGGGGCTTAATGTCGTTGACATAGATGTTCCGGCAAAGAAAGGCATAATAAATAAAGTCATCAATGTTTTTAAGAGGGTAAAAAAAGTTAAGAAGCTCAAAAAAGAGCTGGGCATTGATATTTCCTACAGCTTTGGGGGCTCTGCAAACTATGTTAACGTGCTTTCAAAGGGAAAAGAGAAGGTGCTTACGGGACTTCGCTGTCAGACAGATATGGAGAACGAGAAGCAGGTGAGGCTTTTCTGCAGCAGATCAGATCAGGTGCTTTCCTGTTCGAGAGAGATCATGCGTCAGCTCCATCGCGATTTTGATTATGATAAGAGTTCATACATCTATAATCCGCTGGATGTGGAGGAAATCAGGAAAAAAGGTACTGAGGAGCTATCCGATTACCCGTTTAATGAAGATGACCTTGTCATTGCATCAATGGGTAGAAATGACTATATAAAGGGAATTTGGCACCTTGTTAAGGCCTTTTCACTGGTGCATAAAGAAAACAATAGAGCAAAACTTATGGTGCTAGGGGCCGGGGACTGGAGCGGATACATGGAGCTGTCTCAAAAGCTTGGAGTGGGAGATGCAGTTTTTTTCCCGGGAGTAAGAAAGAATCCCTTTGCTTATGTTTCAAAATCCGACCTTTATGTATGTGCCTCAAATCATGAGGGATTTCCCAATGCTGTTCTTGAGGGAATGGCTCTTGGTAAGCCTGTTGTTTCTACAGACTGTAAGACAGGTCCCAGAGAGATACTTCTTTCAGAGGAAGAGTATGAAGATCTGATCAGGCGTATCCCTGATGGAAGCAGTATAAAAGAGCCTATTGAAGGGGATTATGGTATCCTTGTGCCTGATATGGATGCTGAAGTAAACATGGATCCGGCTGTAATAACAGATGGGGAGCGCCTTTTAGCTGCTGAGATAAAGAGAGCCCTTGACAGCGACGAATTAAGAAAGAAGCTCTCTGATAAGGCAGGTGTAAGAGCCGAAAGCTTTGCTCCACAAAAGTACAAAAATGCGATCCATGATATACTTAAGAAATATGAATGATTTATCTGATAGTTTTATGAAGTAATTATGGTTTGCGGAAATAGAGAAATTATTGTATGAAGAAAATCGCATTTCATTTAAATACCCTGTGTCAGGGCGGAGCAGAACGCGTGGTGACCAATCTTGCCAATCAGTTTGCCAAGGAAGGTTATGAAGTATATGTAGCAACTGAGTGGTATGACGAAAATGAATTTGTGCTTGATCCAAGGGTTACGCGGGTTCATGTGGGGCTTAAAGATGAGGATGCTTCAAAGAGCAGAGTGACCAAGTTTTTACTGCGTATCAAGTACCTTAAGGAATTTGTTCGTAAGGTTAACCCTGATGTTCTTGTGGCTTTTGCTCACAGAGCCAATTACAGGGCTCTTATGGCAGCCGGTAACAGCAAGATTCCGGTGGTAATTTCCATCAGGATCAACCCAATAGGCTATTATGATGCTTTTACAGATAAGATACAGATAAAGTGGCTTTTCCCTAAAGCAGCCGGATGCGTATATCAGACCGCTGAGCAGAGGGAGTTCTTTAAGCCGTATCTTCAGGAAAAATCCAGAATTATAATGAATCCGATAAATCCCAAGTATTTTGGGGTGAAGAGATCAGATACACCGGAAAAGTGTGTTGTTCACCATGCAAGGCTTGTGGATTTCAAAAATCAGCCCATGCTGGTAAGAGCTTTTTTAAAGGTTCATGAAAAGCATCCTGATTATCAGCTTAAGATCTATGGTCCGGACTCTTTTGACGGCACAAAGGAAATTCTGGAAAAGCTGATAAGTGACAACAATGCAGGAGAATTTATTCACCTTATGGGAGCTTGCAATGACCTTGAAGTAGAGATCCCTAGGGGCGAAGTATATGCTTACAGCTCGGATTATGAAGGAATGCCCAACTCTCTTTTAGAGGCTATGGCTATGGGAATGCCTGTTGTGGCAACAGATTGTCCCTGCGGAGGACCAAGAGCTGTAATTGAGGACGGGAAGAACGGGTTCCTTATTCCGGTTGGCGATGAGAATGCCCTTGCAGATAGAATATGCAGACTTATTGAGGATAAGGAACTGGCAAAAAGCTTTGGCGTTGAGGCAAAAAGAATAGAAGAAAAAGCAAGCGTAGAAGCAATCTTTAGGCAGTGGAAGGATTACCTTGAGGAAATAGCAGGTTGAACTTACCTGTATAACAAGATGAAAGGTTATAAGTGTTCTACATAATATGTGCGGAATCTGCGGATATATTTCAAAAAAGCGAATAACTGAAGATGAACTTAGGATCATGAATGATACCATGTATCATCGTGGACCAAATGACAGCGGTGTTGCCATATATGAAGGCAGAGACGGTTACAGCATCGGTCTTGCCCAGAGAAGACTGGCTATTCTGGATCTTTCTCCCTTGGGACATCAGCCGATGTATTCTGCAAATGGCAGGATATCAATTGTCTTTAACGGTGAGATATACAATTTCCTCGAACTTAAAGAGGAACTTAATGACTATCCGTATAAATCTACCTGTGACACAGAGGTTATCATTGCGGCTTACCTTAAGTGGGGCATTCACATGGTGGATCATATCCACGGAATGTTCGCAATAGCCCTCTATGACAGGGATACCGAGGATGTCTATCTTATCAGGGACAGGATTGGAAAGAAACCGCTTTTTTACTGGCTGGATAATGGGAATATAGTATTTGGCTCAGAGTTAAAACCTATCATGAAATGCCCGGGCTTTAAGGGGAGGATCAGAAAACAGGTACTTCCAAGATACCTGTATAACCAGTATATTGTGGCTCCGGAGACTATTTTTCAGGATGTTTACAAACTTGAACCCGGAACAATTCTTAAATTCAAGAACGGCAATATCAAAAAGTGGAAATACTGGGATATCAAAGAGGTTTATGCCCGCGAGAGCAAAAATCCTGTAACAAGCTATGAAGAGGCAAAAGAGGGACTTAAGCAGAGACTTAGAAGTTCGGTGGCCGGCAGGATGATAGCTGATGTTCCTCTTGGAACTTTTTTGTCAGGAGGGTATGATTCCTCACTTGTCACAGCAATCGCCCAAGAACTGTCTGATAAGCCTGTAAAGACCTTCTGCATCGGCTTTGATGTTCCGGAGTATAATGAAGCAAAATATGCCAAGGAAGTTGCAAAGCACCTTGGCTGTGATCACACAGAGCTATACATTTCCGAGAAGGAAATGTTCGATCTTGTAAACAGCATTCCTCAGTACTATGATGAGCCCTTTGCGGATAATTCGGAGATTCCGTCCATGCTGGTAAGCAAACTGGCAAAAAAGGATGTGACGGTCGCTTTATCAGGTGATGGCGGAGACGAGTTCTTTTGCGGATATAATGTATATGAAAATGTGGCTCAGGCCCAGATGCTGGAGATTCCGGGAGCCATAATACATTCAGTGGGAAAGATCCCTCTTGGGAACGGCACACTTCTCGATAAGATGCCCTTTAAAGTGAGAGTAGTTGCAAACAACAGGGATCCCGAGACCAAGACACAGCTGGTTTCCGAAGGCTATGTGAGAGCTGCTCACGCCTTTATTTCCGGAAAAGAGATGCTGGACCCTTTAATGACAGCAGAAGAGTACCTTGCAAAGGACTACAATCTTTCTGAGAACGTTGCTCCGGTTCTTTACCCGATTGAGAGCTTATATGGCGTATCGAATTTCCAGACAAGAAGGATGCTTCTTGATATGGATACATATCTTCCTGAGGATATACTGGTAAAGATGGACAGGGCTTCAATGAAGTATTCACTGGAAGCCAGATGCCCTATCATGGATACTGATGTTATGGAGTATTCCTTCAGGATTCCTCATAAGTTCAAATATATGAACGGGGATAAGAAGCATATTTTAAAGGATATCGCCTATGACTATATTCCAAAGGAACTATTGGACAGGCCAAAGACCGGTTTTGGAGTTCCTATGGATCAGTGGCTTCGAGGTCCTTTAAAAGAGCAGCTTCTTGATTACAGCAGCACGGCATTTCTCAAGAAACAGGGAGTATTTGACCCTGAGTACGTATCGAAATTTATAAATAACTATGTTGTAAACGGAGATGGTGGACCTGCCACAGGAGCTAACTACAGTAAGATTGCGTGGTCCTTCTTCATCTTCCAGCAGTGGTATAACTACTACGAAAGGAATATTTTGTGATCACAGAGGGGATGAGCACAAAACCGCATATTGCAATGTACATTGGCTCCCTGCAGAAAGGTGGCGCAGAAAGGGTCATGGTAAACCTTGCTGACTATTTTTTTGAGCAAGGGTACAAAGTGAGTCTTGTAACTACCTATCTTGCCCGCGAGGAATATGAGGTCAGGCACGCTGCCTGGAGAGTTGTTCCGGCCGGAGCAGAGGGCGCTGTGCAGGTGTGCGATCCGGATGAGAATGCTGCCTGGGTTGATCCTGAAGGCGGCGAAAAAGGTGGTATACAGCGAGTCTTTTCCGCACTTCTTAAACAGGAGCAGGAAGGGAGACTTAAGAACCTCCGAAAAAGAAGTGATAAGCTTACCAATATCTGGAGAGAGCTAAAACCGGATGTTGTCCTTAGCTTTATTGGAAAAAACAATATAATGGCGCTGTCCACCGCTACCAGAGAGGACATCAAGGTAGTTGTTTCCGTGAGGGCAGATCCGAACATGGAATACTATGATTTGTCGCTTAAGACAGGCATGCTTGCCACCTTTGGAAAGGCAGCAGGTATCATAGTTCAGACCACAGAAGCCAAAAAATGGTTTCCTGTTCACCTTAGAAAGAAGTGCACTATCCTTCCAAACGCAATAAATCCGGCATTTCTCAGAAAAAGATATGTTGGCGAGAGGGAAAAGAGTATTGTCATGGTGGGAAGGCTTGATGAGAACAAAAATCAGTCTCTTGTGATGGAGGCCTTCTCAGAGGTATTACAAGAGGGATATAAAGACTATCAGCTAAAGCTCTTTGGCGATGGCCCCGATATGATAAAACTTCGTCATCTTGCGATCAATCTCGGCATCGAAAAAAATGTATCCTTTGTGGGAATGGTCAGCAATGTGGCCGAGCATATAGAAAAGACATCACTTTTTATCCTGGCTTCAAAGCAGGAGGGGATGCCCAATGCCCTTATCGAGGCAATGAGCCTTGGACTTCCCTGCATTTCCACTGATTGCCCCTGCGGAGGTCCAAAGGATCTGATAATAAACGAAGAGAACGGACTGCTTGTTCCGGTTGATGATAAAAATGCCATGAAAGACGCCATTATAAAGGTGTTGTCCGACAAGGCATTTGCGGATAAAATAGGTCAGAAGGCTGCTTTGGTTCAGGAAAAATATGACCCAAAGGTTGCCAATGAGAAATGGGAGAAATACTTCGAAAGAGTCCTTGAGGGTAGATAATTTATGCAGTTTAATTCATATATTTTTATATTGTGCTTTCTGCCCTTGACGCTCATCGGATATTTTGGGCTCAACAGCCTTGGCAGGGACAGACTGGCAAAGCTTTATCTGCTGATCATGTCATTGTGGTTCTACGGCTATTTTAATGTGAGCTACCTTTTTATCATTTGTGGTAGCATAGTGGCCAATTTTGCTATTTCCAGATTAATGGAAAGCACCTTGGTCACCGGAGGTAAAAGCGGCGAGGAAATAGCCGGAGCAAGGCGATTACTGATGATAGCAGGTGTGATTTTCAACGTTGCTGTCATCTTTTATTTTAAGTACTACAATTTCTTTGTTCAAAATCTGAATGTGGCTTTCGGAACAGACTTTGTGCTGAAGAATATTGTTCTTCCGTTGGGAATCAGCTTTTTTACATTTCAGCAGATTTCATTTATTGTTGATGCCTATAGAGGTGAAGTAAAAGACTATTCGTTTTTGGAATATGCGTTGTTTGTCACCTTTTTTCCACAGCTGGTGGCAGGCCCCATTGTTTTGCATTCTGAGCTGATACCGCAGTTTAAGGACAGCTCAAAGTGGAGAATTAACTTTGAAAATCTGGCTAAAGGCATAATGCTTTTTGTGAGGGGACTGTCCAAAAAAGTTCTGATTGCTGATGTTTTTGGAAATGCCGTAAATTGGGCAATCAGTCAGGCGGCAGCAATACCTGCAGGTGAGGGGGCTTTGACAGTTCCTGAAATAATAATCCTGATGCTATCCTATACTTTCCAGATATACTTTGATTTCAGCGGATACAGCGATATGGCCATAGGCCTTGGACTGATGCTTAATTTTGACATTCCAATGAACTTTAATTCGCCATATAAGGCGCTGTCTGTAGCGGATTTCTGGAAGAGATGGCATATGACGCTTACCAGGTTCCTTACAAGATACGTTTATATTCCATTGGGAGGCAGCAGAAAAGGCAAGGCCAGAACTTATTTGAATACTATGATAGTATTTCTTGTAAGCGGGATATGGCATGGCGCCAACTGGACATTTATTCTCTGGGGAATTCTGCATGGGCTTGCCCAGTGCTTTAATAAGATAACGCACGGACTTTATGAAAAGCTTGTTGAAGGCGCAAAGAAGGCTCCTGCCGGAACTTTATTGTCCGGAATGATCAAGGGCGTTTCGTGGGCAGTGACTTTTGTTTTCATAAATATTGCATGGCTTCTTTTCAGGGCAGACTCTGTTACCATGTGGATTCAGCTGCTTAAAAGATTTCCTGTATACTACTATGTGGTGAGGGATGAGATTCTTGAGCCTTTCCGCATTCCAAAACTCACTGCTGCAATGGAGATTATCGGAATCGCAAACAGCACGTCGATGGCTCTTTGGATAAGTCTTGTCAGCTACATGCTGCTTGGCTTTGGTATATGCCTTTTTACAGCAAACAATTATCAGGCAAAGTATAAAAGGAACGCCTTTAGTGTAATTACTACCTGGATACTTTTTATCCTGTGCCTCATTTCTCTTAGCAGTGTTTCTACCTTCCTGTACTTTAACTTCTAGGTAGTAGCGAGAAATAAACAAGAATAAATAATTCCCGGTGAACGTATGACTGGAAAAAAGTGGTTTATAACATTTTTGATACTGTCTCTTTTAACAGTTCTGCTGATTGGCGGAACTGTGTTTGTGGTGGATCCGTTTTTTCATTACCGAGGGCCGAATAGGCAGCTCTTTTACCTGCTGGGGGACCAGAGATCGCAAAATGACGGCATTACAAAGCACTTTGACTATGATGCGATAATTACAGGAACCTCTATGGCTGAGAACTTCAGGGCTTCACAGATGGACTCTTTGTTTGGCGTAAATACTGTTAAAGTCTGTTACTCAGGAGCTACTAATAAAGAACTCAACGATAATTTAAAGGTTGCCTATGACAGTGGACATAACGTAAAATACGTACTTAGGACTATCGATTACACAATGCTTGTAACTGATAAGGATGAAATGAGAACTGACATGGGAGAGTTTCCTGTGTGGCTCACTAACGATAATCCGATTGATGACGTGAAGTATCTTCTGAACAGGGATGTGATAATCAATTATACGGTTCCCTGTCTGTGGCGTTTTGTGACAGGAACTGACGGAGGATACACCTCTTTTGATGATTACAGTTTTACCGGAAATGATAATACATTTGGCGTATTAGAGGCGCTGGGTGGCAGAAGCAGCTTCGATGAGCCCGGAGAAATCATTCCTGCAACGGATGAAGAGCTTGAGAAACTTGAGGGAAATGTGTCTCAGAATATTGTAGAATTGGCAAAAGAGCATCCCGAGACCACGTTCCTATATTTTTATCCGCCATATTCCCTTGCATACTGGGGAGGAATAAATGAGAACGGGGAAATTAGCAAGTACATGACCATTATCAGGAAAACTACCGAGATGATGCTTGAATGTGACAATATTCACGTATATGGTTTTGATCTTGAGACTGATATTACAGGAAACCTTAATAATTACCGCGATGCAGGGCATTACAGTCCTGACATTAATACTTGGATTCTTGATACTATTGCCTATGAAGAAAAGGGAGATTTTGGACACAGGCTCACAAAAGACAATTATCTTCAGTATCTTGCGGACTTTGAGGATATACTGGAAAGCTACGACTACCCGGCTTTGCTTTCTGATAAATGATATAGACATAGTACTACTTGATAAAAAAGTAAGAAATACCGGCTTTGACAACCGGGATTTGAGGTGCGAGATATGTGCGGGATCGCAGGATTGCTTAAATTTAAAGGCGATAAAAGAGCCAATATACAGAAAATGAATGACAGAATGCTCCACAGAGGCCCTGATGACGGTGGGATCTATGTGAGTGAGGACGGAAAGGTTGCTTTGGGTCACAGGAGACTTTCTATCGTTGACCTTTCTAAAAACGGTGCACAGCCCTTTGTTTCCGCCAGTGGCAGGAGCATTATGGTCTATAACGGCGAGATTTACAATAATAAAGAGATTAAAGACAAGCTTTTAAAAGATGGAAAAGTTACTGCTTTCAGAAGCACTTCGGACACAGAGGTGCTTATTGAGGCAATCGAAGCTTATGGAATGATGGATGCCCTTAAAATGTGCAAGGGTATGTTTGCACTTGCTGTTTATGACAAAGAGAAAAATACCGTAACTCTTGCAAGGGACAGAGTCGGTGAAAAGCCTCTTTATTATGGCATGGTGGCAGGAGCTTTTTCTTTTGCCTCAGATATAGGGTGCCTTAGGGTTATAGACGGCTTTGACAATGAGATAAATACTGAGGTTCTTGATATTTATTTTACCGAAGGATATATTCCTGCGCCTTACTCAATATATAAGGGCATAAACAAGCTTGAGGCGGGAACATTCCTGGAAATTAACGTTGACTCCTTTGAAACAGATGAAAAGACTTATTGGTCCATGAAAGAAGCTGCAAGAAAAGGTCAGAGCAATATTTTTACAGGCACAAGAAGTGAAGCTGCTGCTGAGCTTGAAAGGCTTCTCAAGGCTTCAATAAAAGACCAGATGGTAGCTGATGTTCCTGTTGGTGCTTTTCTTTCTGCAGGAATTGATTCAAGCACGATTGTTTCACTTATGCAGGATCTTGCTCCCGGAAAGGTAAAGACCTTTACAATAGGTATGAACAACAAGGAGTACAACGAAGCAGAGATAGCCAAGGAGATAGCGGCTCATCTCGGAACAGAGCACACAGAGCTGTACATTTCCGAGGATGATGCCAAGGCAGTTATTCCAAAGCTTGCCCGAATGTTTGGGGAGCCTTTTGCAGACTCTTCTCAGATACCTACATATCTTGTCAGCAAGATGACCAGAGACCATGTGACGGTTTCTCTTTCAGGAGATGCCGGGGATGAGCTCTTTTGCGGATATACTTCGTATGCATCCATCAGCAGAATCTGGGGTAAAATGGGGAGCATTCCATATTTTATCAGAAAGCCTGTGAGCAGCCTTGTTTTGCACTCTCCCCTTGCAAAAAAGGATATCTACAGGATAAAGGGTACGCTTCTTGGAGCAAAGGGACCCTGCGATCTTCATAAGATGGAGCATGAGACAGATCCTTTGACAAAAAAGATTGCTCTTTCCGAAAAGGTTTTACCATATAAATACACGCTTCTTCCCAACGACTATTTGTCTGAGGTAAATCACGAGTGTATGCTGATGGACATGCTTGTGTACCACCCGGACGATATACTTGTAAAGGTTGACAGGACAGCCATGGCTGTGTCTTTGGAGACTCGTGTACCGATGCTGGACAGAGACCTTGTGGAATTTGCCTGGACGCTTCCTGTGGAGTACTTAAGAGAAGGCGATGCGGGTAAACAGGTTCTTAGGGATGTTTTGTATAAATATGTTCCAAAAGAGATGATGGACAGGCCAAAGAAGGGCTTTTCAATTCCGATAGACAAATGGCTCATGGATGCGGATCTTAGGGACTGGGCAGAGAATCTGATTGACAGAAAGAAGCTCTCTGAGCAGGGAATTCTTGATCCTGACGTTGTCTGGAAAATGTGGACAGACTTCACTGAGCGCGGCTATTACAGGATCCAGATATGGTATATCCTTATGTTCCAGCAGTGGTATGAGCAGGAATATAAAGTGGCTTAAGAGGCAATAAGAATTTGAGGATATGCGACAGTTAGGGTATAATGAAGTTCAAGGCAAAAGTACCTTTACAGTGATAAATGTCTTGATGAGGGCGGAGCAGTAATATGATAATTATTCAGTTAAAAGGCGGAATGGGCAATCAGATGTTCCAGTACGCTTTGTATAAACAGCTGAAAAAGCTTGGAAGAGATGTCAAGATTGATGATGTCAATGGCTTTATCGACGATAAGTTGAGAGAGCCGGTGCTTCAGAGATTTGGTATCGAGTATACAAGAGCTACTCAGGATGAGGTAATAAAGATTACAGATTCCAAGATGGATATATTCAGCAGGATCAGGAGAAAACTGACAGGACGCAAGACTTTCAGGATTGATGAGGCGGAAGGAATATTCGAACCCAGGATTTTTGAAGTGGAAGATGCTTATCTTGTGGGCTACTGGCAGAGCGACAAATATTTCCCCGATCAGAGCGTTATAGAAGAACTTAAGTCCGAGTTTGAAAAAAGACCTCAGGAGATCATGCAGGACAGCGTCAGCTGGACAACACTCCAGCAGGTTGAATGTTGTGAGTCTGTCAGTCTTCATATCAGAAGAACAGACTATATTGATGCTGAGCACATTCATATCCACCATATCTGTACTGAGAAGTATTATAAAAATGCCATCGATGAAGTCAGAAAACAGTTTCCTAACGCAGTATTTTTCATCTTTACCGACGATAAGGAGTGGTGCAAGAAGCACTTCAGAGGTCCTAACTTTATCGTAGTGGACCTTGATGAGAATGCATATACAGATATCGCAGAGATGACACTTATGAGCAGATGCAAGCATCACATCATGGCCAACAGCTCTTTTAGCTGGTGGGCAGCATGGCTCAATGATAATCCGCGCAAAATTGTTATCGCACCAAATAAGTGGATCAACAACAAGAGAATGGACGACATCTATACAGACAGGATGACGAAGATTGCCATATAATACAAGGATATTTTCACATGACGGAAACACAAAATGAAGGTAAGAAGGTTTCTATTTTTACCAAGATAAATTATATATTCGATAAAAAGCAAAAAGGACAGCTGGTTTTATTGGCTGTCCTTATACTGATTGGTGGTGTTTTTGAGACACTGGGCGTATCCATGATGCTTCCGGTGGTTTCAACTATACTTGTGCCTGACTCGCTTCACGAGTTTATTGAGGCACGGGAGTGGCTTGCCACCATCATAAATACGCTGGGACTTACAGACGACAAGAAGATTGCATGTGCGCTTTTGGTGATCATGATAGTTCTTTTTGTGGTTAAGAATGCATATCTGCTGTTCCTTATCCACAGACAGAACACCTTTGTTGCCAGGGCTCGAAATGACATGATCAGCCGTGTAATGAGAGAGTTCCTTAATAAGCCCTACGAGGAATATCTTAGTGCTGACATCCCAACAGTGTTCAGAATCACAGACAGTGATATTCCAAGAGTCTTTTCTCTTGTACTGGCATTTTTACAGCTGTCCACAGAGCTTGTGGTTTCGGCCTGCCTTGGAATAGTACTCCTTTTTGTTAACTGGCAGATGACACTGCTTATGCTGGTTGTGTTGCTAATCATGACATTTATAAGTGTGAAGGTGCTAAAGCCCAGGCTTAACGATATCGGAAGACGCAATCAGGAGACCCAGTCAAGGATTGCCAGATGGAGAATTCAGGCTATCTACGGACTTAAGGATGTTAAGGTCCTTAACAGGCAGGATTTCTACATCCGGAATTACTACGAGTCCGGTAAGGTGGGAGCTAACATTGCCAGAGATTATGCGGTTCTTAACAGTGTACCAAGACTTATGATAGAGACCGTGTTCATGGCAACAGTTCTTTTGTTCATACTGGTTTATATCCTAAAGGGTGGAGATGCAGCGCTTCTTGTTCCGCAGCTTACAGCTTTCGGTGTTGCGGCTATCAGGATCATGCCTTCTGCAAACCGAATAAATACGTATATTACAGAGATTGCTTACGAGCAGTACTCACTGGATTATGTATACGAGAATCTTACTGAATCAATGAAGACCGACAAGGCAATGCGTGCCGAAAGAGCAGCGATTGCAGGACCGGAGCTTCATCTTGAGGACAAGATTGAGCTTAAGGATATTACCTTTAAGTATCCTGATGCAGAGATAAATATCTTTACCAAGGCAAATATGGTCATTCCTAAGGGTAAATCCGTAGGAATTATGGGACCTTCAGGCGCAGGAAAGTCTACGATCGTGGATATCCTGCTGGGACTTCTTCATGTTCAGGGCGGAGAGATACTGTGCGACGGTCATAATATCTTTAGCAACTACGATTCATGGCTTTCGCAGATTGGCTACATTCCACAGGCCATTTATCTTGTGGATGAGACCATCAGAGAGAACATCGCATTTGGTATCGACGAAGACCAGATCAGCGATGAGAGAATCTGGCAGGTTATGGAGGAAGCACAGCTTGCTGATTTTGTAAGAACGCTGCCTGATGGCCTTGATACAACTATCGGTGACCGCGGCGTGAGACTTTCCGGCGGACAGAGACAGCGTATTGGTATTGCGAGAGCTCTTTACCACAATCCTGAGATCCTTGTATTTGACGAGGCTACAAGTGCGCTTGATAACGAGACAGAGGCTGCAGTAATGGAGGCTATCAACGGCTTCCACGGCAAGAAGACTATGGTAATCATCGCGCACAGACTTAATACAATTGCCAACTGTGATGTCATCTACGAAGTTAAGGATGAGAAGGTGACGGAGACAACGCTTGAAGGAAGGATGATTGTGCAGTAATGATCGGAACAGAGTTTTTGTATGGCTTTGGACTTGGTAATCAGCTCTTTTGGTATGTAGCTGCCAGAGCCCTCGCCAAAGAAAAAGGATATGAGTTTGGAATTTGCAATCCCAAAGCTTTGGCCAACAATATGCATTCCAATAGCGGAATGTACTTTATGGATATTGATCTGGGAAAAGAGATTCCGGAAGAAGATAAAGATAAATATACGATTTTTGAGGACAATGATAACCGACTGTATCTTGGCAATTCATCCCATGATATGGAACACGGGGCCTATGTGAGCGGTATTGATCCAAGATTTAAAGAGATTGAAGATAATACTTTATTATACGGAAATCTTCAGGCAGAAAGCTACTTTGAGAAATACAGGGAAGAGATCAAGGATTGGCTTAAGGTAAAGCCTGAATATGATACCCATGAATTTACCAGGGATAATCTGTGCATAATCCATTTAAGATGCGGAGATTATTCAAATTCCCCGGAGCTTTGGCTTGATCGTAAGTACTGGGTAAACGGTATCAGAAATATGAGAAAAATCCGTCCGGACATGGAGTTTCTGGCTGTTACCGATGATGTGGAGGCAGCTTATAAGATACTTCCGGAAGTTAAGGCTGTGAGAAATGATCTTGGAACAGATTATGCAATTCTGAAAAATGCGAGATATCTCCTGCTTTCCAATTCCTCTTTTGCAGTATTTCCGGCTCTGACCAGTGATGAACTTAAATTTGCCATAGCGCCTAAATACTGGGCCAGACATAATGTGTCCGATGGCTACTGGGCATCTGAACAGAATATCTACAGCTGCTTTAACTACATGGATAAGAAGGGCAGACTCTTTACGCCACAGCAGTGCAGAGATGAACTTGAAAACTATAAGAGGCATTCATCGACCTATAAGAGACTTAATGTTCGTCCGGGAAAAGTTCGATTCTTTTTGCAGAAGATAAGAGCTAAATATCTTTATGGGATTTATATGGGCAAGAAGATTTGGCGAAGCCTCGAGAGAAGAACAGGGCTTATTAAAGTGTTTCATGTATGACGGATATGATATGGAAAAGGACACCGAAAAAATAAAACTACCAAATGTTACACTGGTTGCCATGACCAGTGTGGATATATATGAGACGGTTAAGGCTATGGAGTACAGTATGCGCGGCATTGAGTTTGGAGATGCGGTGCTGATTACTCACAAGAAGCCTTTTTACCTGCCTAAGGAGATAAGGTACAGCCACACTGATATCTTAGATAATATTGACAAGTTCAATTACAAGATGGCCTATGAGCTGTACAAGCACATA
>SVFZ01000122.1 GCA_015056585.1 Butyrivibrio sp.
CATATCTACTCAATGGTGTGAGCATCACCAATGAAGCAGATTGGGATAAGATGGCTGCTTTTCTTGGAGAATGGAGTTACAAGCTCAGAACTACGCTAGTTCCATACCTTCAGGACCAATTCCCACAAGATGATACACCTACAAGACCACAAGAAGAGATTGACAGGCTTATCAAAATAGCAGAAATCCTAAAAGAATGGACTATCAGTTCACCGCAGGTTATTGAATATCCTGAAAAGTGCAACAGGACATACACAAGATTCATGACAGAAACAATGTCTAAGATTTTACCAGATCTTAAGGATGCTCCAAGTGGATGGAATACGGATAACCATTATTTCTATGAAATAGTTAATCGTAATGGCAAGGACGTTGATATCAAATTGAGCTTCAGTTCCAGAAACATGTCTGAAGAACAGTTAAACAAGTGCCGAACAATTAGTGAGCTTGTTGATACAAAACCAGCTAAGGATGATTGGCAATGGTGGGTTGTATTTAAAACTGCTAAGGTTACGATTCCTGAAGACTTAAACAAAGATGCGATATTTGCAGGTTTAGATACAGTTCTTAAAAGCGTTTTTGAATTTGAAAACAAGCTGTTTGATGAATTAGTTAAGAGCTGAACCCAATAAATTCTACACAAGGCTCTAAAGGATAGAGGGTAAAATATGAAGGAAAGAAGCTCTATTGTTCCAGGATATGAAGCAGAGATAGAGAATGATTATCTGACTTCTGCAATGGGCGGTGATAAAGATGCTATTAAATGGTGCCAGAACCACTTTATTGACACTTTACCATGGGATAAAAGAAATAATTGGGCGGAAATATCGGTAGAAGAAATCCATGCACATCCAAAATGCTCATGGGTTTTCAAGATAGTTGGTATAAATAATGTACTACAATGCAAAGAGGGCTTTTTTGACAAGATAACTTGTAATGAAAAGGTTATTCGAAATAAAGGACTTGTACGTTTAGGATTATCCTCACTAAGAAAGTATATGGAAAGCTAATGCCTCTGAAAACTAAAAGGAGGGAAATGTAATGTTCGGAATAATACATTTTCTATGGACATTAATATCAGATGCAGGATATAGATTTAAAGCAGGATGGCATGATTCCCATGCCCATGTGGACGAGCACACTAAGACATATATGGGATATGATGGAACACTTCGTGATGCGATGACCGGTCAGAAGAGATATTGGGAGATAGACAGCAATGGAGATGAGGTTTTAAAAGACTCTCCTTCACATGTAGTAAGAAATTTGTCTGAAGAAAAAAGGAAATAAGAGTATTCTGCATTACAAGAAACAAGCAATGGAGAAATTGCATACAGAACTAAGCAAGTACGTATGGTTGAATGGTTTAATCCAACAACGGGTTATGTTGATAAGCAAAGAGCAATGATATACAAGGATTTGAAAAACGGAAATGAATACGTGCGACTATCATGTAATGTCCAAGGTGAAGAAAAGGAGTTTTATGCGTTTGCTAAGGACCCATATACACTCGCTAGAATGAGTGATAGGCAAAGGAATATAGAACTTGCAAAGAAAAAGAATTATAAGCCAAATTGGATAGACCATCCTGAAGAAGAATTAGCATTTATAAATAAATACAATAAACTTCCCATTGATTATCATGGGCGTTGTCCAATCATTTATTTAAAAAATAGTTGAGCTGTTTTATTAGCAATATTCATGCTATTGGGATGAATATGGACGAGGATTACATTTATGGGAATGACAGCGGAGGAATTTGCAAAGTTAGTAGACAGTAAGGCTGGCGCCAATTTGTCTTTTGATGAATGGCTTGAGCTTGACAAGGAAGCGCATAAGCTAAGCCACGAGGAGTTTGACAAATTTTGTGAGACGGGCAGTGGCCGAATATTTGGTGACAGAATAAATCTAATAAAGAGCATTAAAGCAGATATAGATAACAGAGTATATATAGTTGATCCAAATGATCCGAGTAAACGAATAGATATATCCAAATGTGATGAGGATACTTGACGGAAATGATTCAAGACTGCTGTGCTTGTGCGGTTTTGTTGTTTTTAATGGTGGAAATATGCTGCAGAAATTACCAGACGAAATACAGAATGATTATATAGACAGTGCTTTGTTGGTGGACAACTGGCTGCACCTCATTGTCGAAGAACAGCTAAAAGAGAGCGCTGATAACAATTATATAGAAGAATTGCAATACGAGATGCTTAAAGTATATAATGAGTTTTAAGAGATCGATTTATCCATATAAACAATCTATGTAAGGAGAGTAACTGGAATGACAGTTGGCACTTCTCGGAAATCATATCAAGATGTAATACAAGATCAACTTAAAGATGCAACAAATTTGAAGGAGGGATATACGAGAGAATTCGAAAGTGCACGCAAAAAGGGCAAGTGCGAATGGGCTGAAGAATGCCTCTTTTGGATTTCAGTATATAGCAACACCATCGCAAGATTTAAAGGGGATCTGGAATTGTAAATTGGCTCAAAAGATTTTAAAAAGATTATAGATAAAAATGTAAAGGGGATTGTTCAAAAAGGAGAACAATCCCCTTTTTATGCGAAACGAACAAGTCAATACCATGTTACGTTTTTTATAGTGTGTCAAGATACTTGACATACTATAAAATTAATTATATAGTACAGTCATAGGAGGTGAATGTAATGGAGGAGAAAATAATAGCCAGATTACAGGATAATCTTGTAACAATCAGACATCTTTTAGGATGGTCTGCAGAAAAGCTAGGGGAAGGAATCGGAGTCTCAAAACAGACTATTAGCAATATGGAAAACAAG
>SVFZ01000070.1 GCA_015056585.1 Butyrivibrio sp.
CTCCTGATATGATGGGTGTAGTTGGTCGTTTAGGTAAGGTTCTCGGACCTAAGGGCTTAATGCCTAACCCTAAGGCTGGTACCGTTACTATGGACGTAACCAAGGCTATCGCTGATATCAAGGCTGGTAAGATTGAGTACAGACTTGACAAGGCTAACATCATCCATGTTCCTGTTGGAAAGGCTTCTTTCTCAGAAGAGCAGCTTGAGCAGAACTTCAACGCTCTTATGGATGCTATCACAAAGGCTAGACCTTCATCTGTTAAGGGTCAGTATCTCAAGAGCATCACTCTTGCAACAACAATGGGCCCTGGTGTAAAGGTTGTTTCTAACAAGTATTAATTTTTTATATCCGAGCTTAGAAGATGTGTTGAACCGTTTATTGGTTTAACACATCTTTTTTTGTAATCATAATCTGATAAAAAATTGTGATATACTAATCTTTATGGGGAAAGACAGAAGAAGCACAACTGAATACGAACGCGAATACGATCGTGACTATGAGGACGATTTTGAGTATGATACACACAAGGCAGCGCGAAGCAAATGCCCCGGCATTGCTGTGATAGCTTTTGTTGTGACTTTAGTGGCAGTTTTGTCTGTCGGAGGAATATTTCTTTTAATCATGAACAGTGTCAGGACTCAGAAGAGTGATAACACTGCTCATGAGGCACTTTCTGAGTGGGAGCTTATTCCGGAGACTGCAAAAGAAAATAAAAAAGATACTGCAGAGCAAACAGAGCAAGTCACTGAAACGGCAGAAATAAATATTCCTGAGGAAGACATTGAATACACTCATGTGATCACAACTCTTTATGATGACAGCATTACTATCGGCTTTGCAGGAGATATTTTGTTTGATACCAATTACGCTGTTGGTAATGCCTTTAACAGAAACGGTAATTCAGCAAGCGGTGTAGTGGGCAGCAGTCTTCTTGCCAGAATGAATGCAGTAGATATCATGATGCTCAATAATGAATTTCCATATTCCCACAGAGGAGCTCCAAGGGAAGGGAAGACCTTTGCTTTCAGAGCAAAACCGGAGTCGGCAGCCATCTTAAATGAAATGGGAGTTGATATCGTGGGTCTTGCCAACAACCATGCCTATGACTACGGAGAAGATGCGCTGACAGATACGATAAGTACCCTTGACAATGTAGGTGTGGAGCATGTTGGTGCAGGATTAAACATTGATGAAGCATCGCACCCTGTTTACTACATTACTCAGAACGGGCTTAAAATTGCTTTTATATGTGCAACACAGATTGAACGACTTCAAAACCCGGATACCAGGGAAGCTACAGCAACATCACCCGGTGTGTTCAGATGCCTCGACGATACGGCGCTGCTTGACAGGATAAGGGCTGCGAAAGAAAAGGATGCGTTTGTGGTAGTATTTATTCACTGGGGCACAGAGAGCACCACTGAGATTGACTACCTTCAGGCAGATCAGGCAAAAGATATTACAGAGGCGGGAGCAGACCTGATAATCGGCGCTCATCCGCATGTGCTTCAGAAAATAGAATATGTCAATGACGTTCCGGTTGTTTACAGCCTCGGAAACTATATATTTAACTCCAAAACTCAGGACACCTGTATGATGATTGCAACCGTAGATGCAGACAGAAACGTGTCACTACAGATGATTCCGGCAATCCAGAGCGACTGCAAGGTAATGGAGGCCTTTGACAGTGAGAAACAGCGAATCTTAGGAAATATGCAGGCTATGTCTCCGGGAATCAGAATAGATAGTGAAGGGAATATAACAAGATAAAGTAAACTAAGCTTTCCGGCAGTGATAGCAGCATAAAATCGCACAGCAGAGTATTTCATTTTTTCGCTTTTCTTTAATCGAAATTTAATTAAATTTATTCTCAGTTCATTGTAATTGCTCACTCCAGAACATAGAATTATGGTGAGGTTATAGTAAGACCTGCATTTACTGTATGTTAGCCGCATCTTTGTTCAAGGAGCCAGACAATGAGAAAGTTTTTACTCAAATTGTTTAATGGGCGCTACGGTCTTAATGGGACAGATGAGCTTACAAGATTCCTGCTCCATGTTGCTGTAGTTTTTTTGATACTTTCACTGGTAATTGAGCCCTTCAGCTGTTTATATTATGGTGCAATTTTCATTTTGCTGCTGTGCTACTTAAGGCTCTTTTCCAGGAATATCTCCAAAAGAAGCAAAGAAAACGAGGCCTACAAAAGGCTGATAAAGAAAATAAAAAGATTGTTTAATAAAAACAGATAGAAAGTTCGCTGTACGCCAGAAACAGTGGACTTTTTTATTTGATTTAAGAACATAGAGAATCTATAATGTAGATTGGGTTTTATTTTGATATTTATGGAGGAACGTTATGCAGATACTTATTGTGGGCTGTGGTAATGTGGGACAGACTCTTGTTCAGCAGCTTAGCAAAGAGGGACATAATATTACCGTAATAGAGGAAAAGAATGCTGTTTTACAGGATGTGGTTAACAGCTATGATGTTATGGGAATAGTGGGGAATGGTGCCAGCTATTCCATTATGAAGGATGCAGGGATTGATAAGGCTGAGCTGATGATTGCGGTTACAGACTCTGATGAGCTGAATCTTTTGTGCTGCCTGATTGCTAAAAAGGCCGGTAACTGCCATACGATTGCCAGAGTCAGAAATCCTATTTACAAGAAAGAAATTAACTTTATAAAAGAGGAACTTGGCCTTTCTATGGTCATAAATCCTGAAGAAACAGCTGCAAATGAGGCTGAGAGGCTTTTGAAGCTGCCTTCCGCAACCAAGATTGAGACCTTTGCAAGAGGAAGAGCGGAGCTTGTAAAGCTTGTTATTGATGAAAATTCCAGGCTCTGTGACAAGGCCCTTAAGGATATTCCGCCTGATCTGAAAAAACAGATACTTATCTCTGTTGTTTCAAGGGGCAATCAGGTCTATATTCCTGATGGTAACTTTATTATCCGGGCCGGGGATGAGATAACAATTTGCGGATCCAGCAAGAATACCATCAACTTCTTTAAAAAGCTTGGACTTCCGACTGCCAAGGTTCATTCAACTATGATCATAGGTGGCGGAGAGACTGCTGTTTACCTTGCTCAGCCCCTTATTGCGCTGGGTATAAAGGTTATTATCTTCGAAAAAGATCCAGTAAGATGCAAGGAACTTTCAGATCTTATTCCCCAGGCTCTTATAATCTGCGGAGACGGAACAGATAAGGATATGCTTCTGGAGGAAGGCGTCACAAGAGTGGAGTCCTTTGTGGCACTGACCAATCTTGATGAAGAGAACATAATGCTATCCATGTACGTGAAGACTATAAATCCCAAGGCTAAGCTTATTACCAAAGTCCACAGGGTTACTTATGGAGATATTATCGGATCACTCAACATTGGCAGCATTATTTATCCCAAGAATATCACAGCAGACAGAATTGTTCAGTTTGTGAGAGGCATGTCAGCCAGCAAGAACAGCAATATTGAATCTCTGTACAGACTTAATGATGACAGAGTTGAAGCGTTGGAATTTATTGTAAGGACAGGAAACCCTATAATAGGCATTCCGCTTGCAAAGCTTAATCTCAAGAAGGGAATCCTGATCGCATGCATCAATCATAATGGTGAAATCATTTCGCCTACCGGTGACAGCGTGATAAAGGACAGGGATTCCGTAATTGTTGTTACTACACTGACAGGACTTAAAGACATTAGCGATATACTGGAGAGTTGATAAATGAACTATTCAATGGTCAGATATGTATTATTCAGGCTCCTTAGAGTACTTGGGTGGCTGATGATACTGCCTCTTATTGTGGCACTTATTTACAAGGAATATGACAGTGCTCTGTCCTTTTTTGCACTAGCTGTAGTCATGATCCTTGCCGGACTTCTCGGGTCCATAAAAAAGCCTGAGAACAGAGTTATTTATGCGAAAGAGGGCTTTGCCATAACAGCTGCTGCATGGCTGGTAATGAGCTGTATGGGAGCAATTCCCTTTGTAATAACAGGAACAATACCAAACTATGTAGATGCGCTCTTTGAGACAATCTCAGGATTTACTACCACAGGTGGCAGTATACTTACTTCTGTGGACTACATTGAAAAGAGCGTGCAGTTTTGGAGAACCTTTACCCACTGGATCGGGGGGATGGGAGTTTTGGTATTCCTCCTTGCTGTAGTTCCCATGGCCGATGGATACAGCATGCATCTTATGAGGGCTGAGAGCCCGGGCCCTGTAGTTGGCAAGATTGTACCCAAGGTAAAAGATACTGCTAAGATACTTTACAGTATTTACCTGGGAATAACAGTTCTTGAAATGATATTACTGTTTATTTCAGGGCTTCCGCTGTACGATGCGATAACAATTTCTTTTTCAACGGTGGGAACAGGAGGATTTTCCGTCAGAGATTCAGGAATGGCGGATTATTCAACAGTAAGCCAGGCTATTATAACTATATTCATGATGCTCTGCGGTGTAAACTTTACCGTTTATTATTTCCTCCTTCGCAGAAAGCCCAAGGAAGCTTTTGCCATTGATGAGGTAAAATATTACTTCGGCATTATTTTTGTGGCAGCTGCCATTGTTACTGTAAATATTTACAGGGCCGGAGTTCTTTCAAATCCCGGAATGGCATTCCATCACTCACTGTTCTCTGTGGTATCCATAATAACTACTACAGGATTTGGAACTTTAAACTTCGATGAGTGGCCGATGCTCAGTAAACTCATTTTAGTAAGTCTCTCCTGTGTGGGAGCTTGCGCCGGTTCCACGGGAGGTGGATTTAAGGTTTCAAGAGCTCTCATTATTATCAGAAATGCCAGAAATGAGCTGAATTTCATGGTTCATCCAAAGGCTATAAAAAGAGTCTACATGGATGGGCATTCAGTGAGCGGAACAACCGTAAAATCCGTTACAGCCTATCTTGGAATATATGTAATAACCTTTATGGTTTCAACTTTACTGGTATCGCTGGATAACTTCGATTTCCAGACAACGGTTACATCTGTTGTGGCAACGCTCAACAATATCGGACCGGGGCTTGGCATGGTTGGACCTGTAGGCAACTATTCTGAGTTTTCCGTTCTTTCCAAGTTTGTGCTCATGTTTGATATGCTTGCAGGAAGACTTGAACTGCTGCCTATATTTGTAATCCTTAAGCCTAAGACTTGGAAGAGAGGCTATAATTACTAATTATTAAATTATTATTAAAAAATCTAAAAAAACTTGTTGTAAATTGTGTCCAAAGTGTGATAAAATCGAGTAGGTTTTGTGAAAAAGGAGATTTTTTGACTATATATGAGTAAGACAAAGAAGATGATTTGTGCTTCATTTGTCGCTGTTTTACTTGTTTGTTCATTTATAACAATCTCGATGATATACACTAGAAACCGCCATAATGCGGAAATGTCTGTAGATGACGAGGTCTATGAAGACGCCGAGAATACTTTGATGGGATTTTTGGGAATGAAAGATGATCGCGTTCCTCTTCAGGACAGTCCCAAAGGCGATGTGGCAGAAGAGAAAGGGCTAAATGACAATGCAAGGCTGACCCAGAGAGTTACTATTGTCAGTGGCGACAGCGTTCTTCCTATAAGTGGAACAGTGGCTAAGGCTCAGGATGCTTTTTATCCCGGCACCTATGAAGTGAAATTCAGTAATAAAGCTATTTTAACAGATGTTGCTTCTGTGAGGGTTTCTCTTAATATAAAAGAGGGAGATCAGGTTTACGTGCTTACAGGAGACAGGGACAAGGGCTATAAAGAATATACTGTGGTAACTGCAGAGGCTGATAATGTGGTATCTTTTGATACAAGTGTTATCCAGGATTACACAATATCTACAACAGATATCATAAGTGCTCAGGAAGCCATGGCTAGTATAATGAAATAATACAAAAGTTAAAGCCTATTTTGCATATGAGTGCAAAGTAGGCTTTTTGTATTTAGATGGATAAGGAGAAAAACAAAGGAACTATGGAGAATCTGGTTTTTAGTATAAATGCCACGCTGCCAATTTTTCTTTTGATGGTACTTGGCTATTTCTTTAGTAAAATCGGAATTATTGATGAAAGAGCTGCCGGCTTCATGAACAAGTTTGTCTTCAAGGTTGCACTGCCGGTGCTGCTTTTTTCAGATCTGGCCGAGCAGGATTTTATTGGTACATGGAATCCGCGATTTGTCTTATTTTGCTTTCTTACGACCATTGCCAGCATAGCGTTTATATGGATATTGTCGCGAATATTTGTTAAAACGCCTTCAAGACGAGGTGAGTTTTTGCAAGGATCTTTTAGGAGCAGTGCAGCACTTTTGGGTATTGCCTTCATACACAGCATATACGGGGAATCCAGCAGCGGAATGGCTCCGCTTATGATCCTTGGAAGCGTGCCGCTATACAACATTTTTGCCGTGATCATTCTGACGATTACCGCTCCGAATGATGAAAAGGCTGTGGGGAAAGGAAATCTGATAAGAAAGACTGCTGTCGGAATCGCCAAAAATCCTATTATCATCGGCATCCTGGCCGGTATGCTGTGGTCTGTTCTAAGGTTTCCGATTCCGAAGGTTATGGATACTTTAGTGGGGAATATAGGGGCTCTTGCAACGCCACTGGGGCTTATGTCTATGGGAGCGACCTTTGATTATAAGAAAGCGCTGGATAATATTAAGCCTGCGCTTGTTGCGAGCTTCATAAAACTCTTTTTGCTGGTCATGATATTCATGCCGATCGCCGTAAGACTTGGCTTTGAAGGAGAGCAGATAGTGGCGATACTTGTTATGCTGGGATCAGCTACAACAGTGAGCTGCTTTATAATGGCAAGGAACATGGGACATGAGGGAACTTTAAGCAGTAGCATCATCATGATCACCACGTTCTTATGCTCATTTTCGCTGACTTTCTGGCTGTTTGTGCTAAAGACATTCGGTGTTATCTGATTTAGAATGATAACGTTTACTGTGCCTTGCGTCAGGTATTTCTTACTAAAGAATACGAATACCTACATAATACATCTGTAGACGTATAGAGCGGTAAGATGAAGAGGGTAGAACAGGTAAAAGAGATATTTAAAGTAACCAAGGTTTGGGCCTCTTTTGTGATTGTATAAAGCCATTAATAGAAACGCCGGGAAACACCAGAACTCTATGCTGTAGGATGAAATGGCAACGTATCCCGTAAGGAGATTAAGTGGTTCGAGGTTTCTTAAAAGGTAGAATATTACGATAAGCAGAATTCCGTGGAAATCATAGTCGGAATTTATCTTAATTGTTATGAAACAGGAAAGAGATGTGAAAGCAGCAATTGTGAGAGCATTTAGGTAGACCGGAAGCTCTTTATCCTTAAAGAGCCTGTAACACCTGTCTATGGCCCAGATGGTGAGAAGTCCAAAGAACAGTGTGAAGTAGACGTTGCACTGCTCACTGAAAAAATCTTTGTTGGCTGCAAAAACTTCGCTTACATGGATGTTTAGCTGTTCATATTGGGAGTGAAACAGAATATCAAAGGGGATTTCTGAGATAAAGCTAAATACAAGCAGACTGCAGGCATATCGTAGTCTGCTTTTTGTATGGATGAAGCCCTCAACCAAAAGAAAGCAGAAGATGGGGAATGCACATCTTCCGATACAGCGCATGGCATAGTAGATTTTATTAAGCTGATCCAGCGACATGTGCTGTGGGATTATGCCCTCCTGCGCCCAGGGAATCATGATGCCTGCAGCAATGTGGTCAATAAGCATTGTCAGGCAGGCTAGAATTTTTAGTGTATGTCCGTTTATTTTCTGAAATCTTTCAATCATCTGTATTTTCCCCTGTTGTCAGCGTTTGAAAAAGCCATAAACTTTTGAACCTCATATTCAAAAATTTATGGCTTTAAATTTCGTTTGTATATTACTGGAAGGTTACCTGATCCCATGTATCGTCGGGAATAAGTGAGATATAAGTCTTACCTGTGTTGATCTCAAGCTCATTGCCCTGATCATCATAGTAAGTAGTCTTGCCTGTCTCTGTAAGCTTGTTCCAGGCGATTGCCTTAGCTTCGCCGTTTGTGAGGTACCAACCGTTATTACCGCCATCGATGCAGTTGTAGATCAGATATCCGTTGTCATCAAGCTGTGTGAAAGAACACTTCTGAAGGAGAACATTCTTGAAGCTAAGGGGTGCACCGTCCTCTGCATCTTCGTGACGCTCGTCATATTCATAGTACTCATATTCACCGGTTTCAGCATTGTAAACAAGCTGTGACTTGTTGTGACCAAACGGAAGAGTAATGATTGAGGCTGTGTATGTGTTTGGATATTTGTCGCTGAGCTTAAGCTCTGTGCCGTATTCAACAAAGTTGAAGTGGCTTCCTTCATTGGCAAACTGGTTGTAGGTAGTCTCATATCCTGCCTTGTTTGCATAATTCTCGAAATTGCTCTCCAAATCGCCGCTTACGATGTACTCAGTAAACTCTCTTGCCTTGCCGTTGTTGATACGTGAGAAGGTACCTGAGAAATGAGCTGACCAGTCACGGGCAAAATACTGATCGTTGTAGTATGGACCGCCATCATGGCAAAGTACTGCGTTCCATTCTGCAGCCAGAAGGATATTTGTAGGACGTGTGCTTCGAATACTGCCAAGCTGCTCAATATTGCCCCAGTCCTTGACTACGCACATAAGTCTTGTGATCCTGTCATTCTTGGTGCTGTTCATGAGTTCATAAACAACATCTGCTTCGGATGTTCCATAGTGAGGAAGAGCAGTGATCTCATTGTCCACCATTGCTGCGATAGGGCGCTGGTTCTTGATTTCCTCACTTATTGGCTCACCTGTGAGCTCTGAAAAATACATTCCCTCGGGAAGTACATAAGGTTCGTTACTTGAAGTGTCTTCAGGCACATTTTCTTCTGCAGATACCTGCTCAGAAGAACTATCAGGGATGCTCTCAAAAATAGAGCCGTTCTCTGCCTGATCAGCTGTATCCTCTGATGCTCCGCAGGCTGCCACTGAAAGCATCATCACCATGCTGAGTGCTGTGGCAATAATCTTTTTGCCATAAGATTTATTAAACATTTAATTATCTCTCCTTACATAAAAAATCGCATATTTAATATATTGTAACAAACATGCGGCTTTTCATCAAGGGCGACACATAAGTACAGAGATTATGCGGCTTTAATAAATAATTAATAAAAGGCAAGCCTGCCGGACATATTAGTGCACATTTCTATATGCGGGGTGAACGTGGTATCATATAATATAGGGAGCATGGATATGCTATGACTCTACAGACTTAGCGGAGGCGCAACATCACCGCGGATGGGAGGCAGATATGAAGCTGTCATTCATTGGAGCTGATCACGAGGTAACAGGAAGTTGCCATTACATTGAAGCCTGTGACAAGAAAATTCTTGTAGACTACGGAATGGAGCAGGGAAAAGACTATTTTGAAAACGCACCGCTTCCGGTTTCTGCACCGGAGATTGATTACGTTTTTCTTACCCATGCCCATGTGGATCATTCGGGTAATCTTCCTCTTCTATATGCAAAGGGCTTTAGAGGAAAGATTTTTTCCACAGATGCAACAGCAGATCTGTGTAATATAATGCTCAGAGACTGTGCGCATATTCAGATGCAGGAAGCAGAGTGGCGCAACAGAAAGGCCAAAAGAAGCAAGGAAATAGCCCAGATGGAGCCTGCCTACACCATCGAAGATGCAGAAAAGACCATAAAGGCTTTTATTCCCTGTGAATATAATAAAGAAATAGATGTCTGCGAGGGGATAAAGATCCGGTTTACAGATATAGGGCACCTTCTTGGATCAGCCAGTATCGAGGTGTGGCTCACAGAAAAAGGTGTGACCAAAAAGCTGGTATTTTCAGGAGACATCGGCAATAAGGAGCAGCCTCTAATAAGAGATCCACAGCATACGCTTGAAGCGGATTATGTCATAATGGAGTCCACTTACGGCGACAGACTGCATTCCACAGAGAAACCGGATTATGTAAAAGAGCTGACAGAAATCCTTGAAAGAACCTTTCAGAGGGGAGGAAATGTTGTCATTCCTTCTTTTGCTGTTGGCAGAACCCAGGAAATTCTTTACTTTATCCGCAAGATAAAAAAGGAAGGTCTTGTTAAGTGTAATCCTAACTTTCCTGTGTTTGTGGACAGCCCTTTGGCGGTTGACGCAACGCAGATTTTTGAGGACAACCAGTACGAATGTTATGATGACGAGGCGATGGAACTGGTAAAAAAGAGGATAAACCCCATTGCTTTTCCGGGACTTAATCTGGCGATCACAACAGATGAATCAAGAGCTATAAATGAAGATCCGGAGCCGAAGGTTATCATTTCCGCATCCGGAATGTGTGAAGCGGGAAGAATCAGGCATCACTTAAAACATAACCTCTGGCGACCTGAGAGCACTATTTTGTTTGTGGGCTATCAGTCTGTCGGAACAACGGGAAGAGCCATTGTTGACGGAGCAGAACAGATAAAGCTTTTCGGGGAGACTATTGATATAAAAGCTGATATCTGTAAGCTTGAAGGACTCTCGGGTCATGCTGACAAGAATGGACTGATTGAATGGATTAACGGTTTTACGGTAAAGAGACCCAAAAAAGTATTTGTTGTTCATGGAGAGGACAGTGTATGTTCTTCTTTTGCAAAGTGCCTGTCGGAAGAATACGGGTATGATGCATATGCACCCTATTCCGGCACTGAATTTGATATAATATCCGGTAGTATCATCAAGGAAGGCGTTCCGATTCCGGTTAAGAGAAAAGAGACTACGCTTGTTTCGGATGTATATGCAAGGCTTAAGGCAGCAGGTGCAAGGCTTATGGGCATCATAGCAAAGAGCGAAGGCATGACCAACAAGGACAAAGCCAAATTTGCGGACCAGATAATTGCTTTGTGCGAAAAGTGGAGCAAATAAGCGTCTTCAAGTACATGCGGTGTTCTGCTTGCAGAAAACACTCGCGATAACATAAATCATTTTGAGGAGGAAGGTATGGCAAGAGCAGACGAAATTTTTATTGATATGTGCAGGGATATCCTTGATAACGGCACATCAACAGAAGGGGAGAAAGTAAGGCCTCACTGGCCTGACGGAACGCCGGCTTACACCATAAAGAAGTTCGGAGTTGTAAACAGATACGATCTTTCAAAAGAATTTCCAATAATGACTTTGAGAAAAACCGCCCTTAAGAGCGCAACCGATGAGATTCTCTGGATATATCAGAAAAAGAGCAATAACATCCATGACCTTAACAGCCACATCTGGGACGAGTGGGCTGACGAGACCGGCTCTATCGGAAAAGCCTATGGCTATCAGATTGGGCAAAAGAGTATTTATAAAGAGGGCGAGTTTGATCAGATGGACAGGGTCATTTATGATCTCAAAAACAATCCTTTCAGCCGCAGGATCATGACAAATACCTACGTGTTTTCTGACCTTCATGAGATGAATCTGTATCCTTGCGCTTACAGCGTAACCTACAATGTTACTCAGAAAAAGGGAGAGGACAGACTTACACTCAATGCAGTTCTCAACCAGCGATCACAGGACGTGCTTGCTGCAAACAACTGGAATGTTGTGCAGTATGCGGTTTTGGTGCACATGCTGGCGCAGGTCTGCGACATGAACGTAGGCGAGCTTGTTCATGTAATAGCCGATGCACACATTTACGACAGACACGTTCCGCTTATCAAGGAGCTTATCGAGAGAAAACCTCTTCCTGCACCAAAGTTCCACTTAAATCCTGACGTCAAGGATTTCTATGAGTTTACAAGAAATGATGTATCCCTCGAAGGCTACGAAGTAGCCGGCGAGCAGCTTAAAGATATTCCGATTGCGATCTGAGCGATAAAAGGAATGAGTAAACACAGCATAGGAGATTATTATGAAAGCTATCGTAGCAGTAGACAGTAACTGGGCCATCGGAAACAAGGGAAAGCTCCTTGTGAGTATTCCTGCCGACCAGAAGGACAACTTCAGGGCCAAAACTTTAAATAAAACCATAATTTACGGAAGGAAAACGCTGGAGACTTTTCCTCAGCAGATAGTTCTTCCTAAGAGAAGGAACATAATTCTTTCTACCAAGCCTGATTATACCGTAAGAAATGCAGAGGTGGCCCACAGCAAAGAAGAAGCGCTAAGGCTCGTTGAAAATGAGAACAGCGACGATGTATTTATCATCGGCGGAGCAACCGTTTACAAAGATTTTCTTGATGTGTGCGACACAGCGATCGTGACTTTTATAGACAAGGAATACGAGGCTGATGCGTATTTCCCAAATCTGGACAAGGATCCTGACTGGGAACTTGCAGATGAGTCGGAAGAGCAGGTATATTTTGACATTACCTATACCTACAGGACTTATGTAAGAAAAAGATGATTCAGAGACAGGCGCATAAGATAACAATTCATGACTTAGCATATATAGTCATTTTTCGGAATAGTTTTTATAAGAGTCAAAAGGAATAAAAGAAGGCAGGAAAACAGACATGTCTGACAGAAAAAAAGCACTGGTTCTTATAAATAAATCTGCGGGAATGGGAAAAGCGGGTACGGATACCTTAAATATCGTAATGAGGCTTGCCGAGGAAGGATATGAGCCGATAGTTTATCCGATCATTCCCGGAACAGATCTGACATCAGAAAAAATCATTGGCGATTATGACGGCGAAGTTTCCATGATACTTTGCAGCGGAGGCGACGGTACTTTGAACCATGTCATGAATGCTATCATGGACCTCAAAGAAAAGCCGGTTCTTTCATATATTCCGGCGGGCAGCACCAATGATTTTGCCAAAGGCCTTGGAATCCCTTCTGTTATGTCAAAGGCTATAGATGTGGCAGTTAACGGAACGCCCTTTACCTACGATGTGGGCAGGATAAATGGCAGATACTTTAATTACGTGGCGGCCTTTGGAGCTTTTTCAAAAGTAAGTTATGCCACCGATCAGGATCTTAAAAATGTTCTGGGCTATGCGGCATATGTTATAAGCGCAATAGCCGAACTTCCTCAGAATATAGGCTACAGCTGCCATTTGCAGATTGAGGCGGATGATTTTATTGAAGAGGGAGATTACATCTTCGGAGCCGTAAGTAATTCAGCATCTGTGGCAGGGATGACTCTTTTTGCAAATGATGATATAAAGCAGGATGACGGACAGATGGAGCTTCTTCTGATCCGTTCACCCAAAAATCTGGCGGATTTTAACGGTATTTTGGCGGCTCTGGCCGTAAGAGAGCCGGATAATCCGCACATAACCTACAGGCAGGTTTCAAAGGTTCATATCGTTTCAGATGAGGAAATGGAGTGGACCATAGACGGAGAATTCGGCGGAGCCTATAAGGAAACAAATATAGAAGTAATAAACAAGGCGATAACAATAATGACAACCAGATAAGGCGATGACCACTCATCGCCCCTGATTTATTCTATGCACTATTTTAGCAAGATATGTTTCATGAACCTTCATTGCGCCCTTAGGGCAGAACTCCTGGCAGCAGAAGCACTTGATACATTTGCTGCGGTCAATCTGCGGAAGCTGTGAAACCATTGTGATTGCCTTTGCAGGGCAGGTTTCATAGCATTTTTTACAGCCGATGCATTCGTCCTTTTTTACCTCAGGCCTTGTGTTAAAAACAGTTTTTATGGTAACCGATTTTACCTTGTTGAAAAGTCCGTCTCCCTCAAAGGTTATGCTCTGGTGAGAGGTGGCTCTTTTAAAATCGGGAATTCTCAAATCAGGAATTGAAGCATCCCCCAGAACAGTAACCTCCGAAATGTCCTTTGGTCCGAGGCCCCTTTCATAGGCTGCCTTCAAAGTCTGACAGTCATTTATTCCCATATTTATGATTCCGGCGCAGGCCATGTCTAGTGCATACGGCCTTTTTGACGCCAGAATTGCTCCGATATGTCTCTTTTCTCCGGCAGTTGGACCGTTTCCCTCCATGCCGTCTATGGCATCAACCACGTACAGAGCGGGTTTAAAAAATTCGTTTAGATCCACCATAACATTGGCAAAGGCCATTTCTTCCGGAAAGCGCATGTGATACTCGGGCTTTGTGGCCCCCGGAATAGTTCCGAACATATTCTTTACGGCGCAGCTCATGCCCATCATGGCGTGGGATTTTAGCTTTGATACATTAATGATGGCATCCGTGTTATCAAGCCATCCGGTGTAAATAAAGCTCCTTAAGCTCTTTCCGTCAAAGACTGCATCTTTAACCGAGAAGTCGTTGTTTAGTCTGACTACAGGTCTTTGAGATGAAGCATATTTTTCCTGCAGCTCTTTTTCCAGATCTTCCACCATGGCAGTCATACCGCACCCTCTGTAGGTACCTTTCACAAAAGCAGAAGTGTACAAGCCTCCCGGGCTGTCGCCAATAACAACATTTGCACCGAGATCTGTTATCATCTCGCAAAGCCTTTTGATCAAAATGGGATGAGTTGTGCAGGCTTTTTCCGGTGCCATTGATGTGACCAGATTTGCCTTGATTCCAATGGTCATTCCGGGCTTTATGAAGGAAAGACCGTCTATATCGGAAAGTGCGCCCAAAAGCGCCTCTGATACTTTTTCGTAATCATAAGATGCGCATTTATGCAACGAAACAGCGTCGAACATTGTGAAAAGAACTCCTTTTTGTACCTTTAATTTTTAGAATTATAACACGAGAGCCTCGTAAATTTAATAAGAATTTTATACTCGGAATAATCTAATGAGGTGTAACATAATATTGTTATTCATTCTTATTGTAAGTGAAGGAGACTGACAATTATGAAAAAATTATGGATTACAGGAATTATTTGTGCACTGGCTGTTTCTATGGCAGGGTGCGGAGAAAGTACGACTTCAAATACCGACAGCAGCCTTAACGAGGAGCCGGTAGTTCAGGAGCAGAGTACTGCAGCAGAGACTACTGCCGATTCAGAGGTTAAAGAAGAAAATACACAGGAAACTGTGGAGAGCACAGACACAGCCGCAGCCACCGGAGATCTTTACGAGGCTTTCAAGAATGGCGATGCAAAGGTAAAGTACACAGGTAACGGAGACAGAACTACCTATCTGGACACAAAAAGTGCTTTAAAGGCCGGAGAGTCCTATACAATAAGCGAGATTTTAAGTGCACTTGAGGCTGCATCCGAAAATAAGGCCTCTTCTGATGTGAAATACACAGATATTGACTGCGGAGAGGACGGAGTAAAAGAGCTGCTGGCAGAGGCACAGTTCGGCGAGGAATTCACCCTTTATATGATAATCAAGCAGATTGATGATGAGCTGGTTATGTGCTTTGATCAGGACGGATGGTCAAGAAGTTATGTTACTGTAAATGCTGACGGAACCATTGAAAGCGGCGGTTCCAGCGGAGCAGCGGTTCACAGCGTTGATTATGCTTTTGTTGATCAGAACGGAGATTATAAGTTCTATTACGGAGTAGAAGAGACGCTTACGCTTTACGGTGATTTCTATGCATATAAGAATGGCACAGATTACGTAACTATCTCAACTGAAGGGCTTGATATAGACCACCTTGGAGTCAGAGATTATTACTTTGATGCTGACTATGAAAATCGCAGTCACTACTATTCTTACTTTGTGATCGACGATTCGTTTGAAGATGTTACCACAGACAGCGACTATGATGATTCAAATGAACTGAAAAAGAGATTTACAGAGGCCGGTATAGAGACATATACAAAGGCTGAAATGGAGCAGATGGTAAAAGACAGAGCGTCAGAGATCGGATATAAACAGTAATAAATAGTAATGAGCAGTAATATGCTTTCAGGAAGCTGTCCACTTTTGTGGGCAGCTTTTTTGGCAAAATAAACGTCCTATGATAATATAGCTCTAAGTTTAAGTGGGAGGAATAATGAATGCTAAAAGACTATTGTGTTATTTTCGATATGGACGGTGTTATCTTTGATTCGGAGAGAGCGTGTCTTTATACCTGGACTGAAACTGCGAATAAATACGGTATAGGTAATGTGAGGGAAGTTTTTAACAGATGCATTGGCACCAATAATAATCAGACACATCAGATTGTGGAGGACGCCTATTCAAAAGAGTTTGGCGAGGGAATAGCCGATAAGCTTTTGTCTGAGAGCAGCCGGCTTTTTCATGAGAAATACGACGGAGGAAATCTTCCTCTTAAGGACGGGGTAAAAGAGATCCTTGAGTACCTCAGGGAAAAGAATGTACGATGCGCCGTTGCTTCATCTACTAGAAAAGCAGTTGTTGAAGCAGAGCTTAAAGATGCCGGACTCATTGATTATTTTGAAGAGATAGTCGGAGGAGATGCGGTAAAAATATCAAAGCCGGATCCGGAAATCTACCTTCTGGCATGCGATAAAATGAAGGCTAAGCCGGAAAATGCTTTTGCAATAGAAGATTCTTTTAACGGTATCAGATCAGCTCATGCAGCGGGCATGAAACCTATCATGGTTCCTGACATGATCCCTGCTGATGATGAGATGAGGCGCCTTTCGGTTTCTGTGTGCGAGAACCTGAAAGCGGTTGTTGATTTTTTTGAAAAAAACTTCTAATGACGGCCTATCTGATTTATTTAGATAAAACATATAAAATTTCTGCTTGTTTTTGGGATCGATTTGAGATATTATTCCAAATGGACAATTTAATAGACGGGAGCTTGTATTACAGGCTGAGAGGAAGGTATGACCTTCGACCGAGAACCTGATTTGGATAATGCCAACGTAGGGATGCCTTTTTGTATATGGAATGGAAATTTTTGCGGAAGCTATCTTGTCAGGTAGCCTCCGTTTTTTATTTTCTCAACCTCCAAACTCCCTAAGGTAAGGAGAAAAGGTATGAAAAATGGTAAGATCAAAAGTAACTATCTACGTAGAATGGTGATGCTGGGGATGTTCATAGCCCTTGGAGTTGTAATATCACCAATTCTCAGAATTGAGGGAATGTGTCCTATGGCACATCTGATCAATATCACCTGCGCAGTATTTATGGGACCCGGATACGCCCTTTTATGCGCACTCTTAATCGGAATCATCAGAATGATGATAATGGGTATTCCGCCACTTGCCCTTACGGGAGCAATATTTGGAGCTACCTTGTCAGGTGTATTCTACAAACTTTCAAAGGGAAAAATAATCGCAGCAGTTTTGGGTGAAATCTTCGGAACCGGGGTAATCGGAGCAATTGTCTCATACCCTGTAATGACCTATCTTTGGGGAAAAGAAGGTCTTACATGGTTTTTCTACGTTCCGTCATTCATCATGGGAACACTCATCGGAGGAAGCATTGCATTTCTCCTGCTCAAGAGACTTGAAGTTACAGGGGCACTTGTAAAGATGCAAAATTCTCTTAAAGATGAGTATGTAAAGGAAAAAGAAGCTGCATGAAAGAGGAAGCATATAAACCGCTGATCCACTGCATCACAAATCCAATTTCGATGATGCAGTGTGCAAATACAATTTTGGGACTGGGCGGAAAACCTATAATGGCGGAGCATCCTCTGGAGGTAAAAGAGATAACGGCCACAGCGAAAGCTCTTTTATTAAACTTTGGGAATATATCCGACAGCAGAATGGAAGCCATGAGAGTTTCTTTTTGGGAGGCGCTTGAACGGGATATTCCGGTTGTCATCGATGCTGTGGGTGTATCCTGTTCGAGGCTTCGCAGGAACTTTTTTGACGAGTTGTTAAAAGCGCGCGTTAAAGAGTCTTTTCTTGTTATAAAGGGAAATTACTCGGAGATACTCTCAATCCATGATGAGAATTACAGAGCGGAAGGCGTGGATGTAAAAGAAGGAACCGGTAAGGAAGAGGTTTTGCGGGCTGCAAAAGATGTGGCAAAAAAGTACAATGCCATTGTGCTTGCCAGCGGAGCTACTGACATAGTGACGGATGGAGAGAGAACGGAACTTATTAAAAACGGATGTCCAAAGCTGGCACTCATAACAGGCACCGGTTGTATGCTGGGAGCCGCCTGCGCCTTTTTTATCAGCGGAAAAAGAGATATTGAATCCGTAACAAAGGCCTGTCTTGTCCTGGGAATTGCAGGAGAACTGGCAGCAGAGGATGCATGTTTAGATTCGGTGTCAGCTGGCAGGCTTCCGGAGCAGGCAACAGAATCTACAGCGCCGGATTTTGCAACCGGTATGACATTCAGGTCAGGGTCTTTTCTCGTAAGGCTCCTTGATCACATCGGGGTAATGACTGATGAGGAAATAGAGAGAAAGAAAAAACTAACACAAATTTGATCCGGGAGGAGATGCATGGAAAGAGTACGAAGGGAGCAGATGAAGCTCTACCTTGTTACAGACAGTACAAATCTGACTGAGGAAGAGTTTTTGCATAAGGTGGAGGATGCCCTTAAAGGCGGAGTCACCTTTTTACAGATAAGGGAAAAAGAAAGAAGTACGCTGGAATACATAGAGCTTGCCAAAAAAGTGCATGAAATCTCCGGGCGCTATAACGTGCCTATGGTGGTTGATGACAGAGTTGATGTGGCAATGGCAGTAGATGCAGAAGGCGTGCACCTTGGACAGAGTGACATGCCGGTTGATATAGCAAGGAAGATCCTTGGCAATGAAAAGATAATCGGTGCAACGGCAAAGACCGTAGAACAGGCAAAAAAGGCCCGGCAGATGGGTGCCGATTACCTTGGCGTCGGAGCGATCTACCCCACAACCACTAAAGTTAAGACCATTATCACTTCGGTGGATACACTTAAAAATATCTGCAATGAAGTGGATATATGTGTCAATGCTATAGGTGGTCTTAATAAGGACAATATTGATGTGCTAAAGGATGCGCCCGTATCCGGTATCTGCGTGGTGTCCGCAATCATGAAGAGCCAGGACCCATGTCTTGCGGCAAAAGAGCTTTTGGAGAAAATGAGTGAGCTGGGGATAGGGAAAAAAGTATGAAAAAAGTTTTGTCGATAGCGGGCAGTGACCCTTCCGGAGGAGCCGGAATACAGGCGGATCTTAAGACCATGGAAGCTCACGAAGTATACGGAATGAGCGTTATCACAGCTCTGACTGCGCAGAATACCATGGGTGTTACCGGGAAACTTTCGGTATCAGCCGAATTTGTTCGAGAGCAGCTTTTGGCTGTGTACGACGATATTGTTCCGGATGCGGTCAAAATAGGCATGCTTCCTGATGCGGAAGTGATGAGTGCTGTAAAGGATGTGCTCACAGGGAGAGGGCAAAAAAATATCGTGCTGGATCCGGTGCTTAGTTCAACTTCGGGTACAAAGCTATCATCGGATGAAGCAATGAGTTTTTTGAAGAATAAGCTTTTCTCTGCCTGCACCCTGATAACACCAAATATTCCGGAAGCAGAGCGCCTTACAGGATGCAGCATAACATCAAAAGAGACTATGGAGGAAGCTGCAAAGATGCTGGGAGATGAGGCCGGCTGCAGCGTCCTTTTAAAGGGAGGTCACATGTCTTTTACACCGGAGCGCAGCGATGACCTTTTGTACCACGACAGCTCTTTTACCTGGTTTTCTGCAAAGCGACTTGATAATCCCAATACCCATGGTACGGGCTGCACCTTATCCAGCGCAATTGCTTGCAATCTGGCAAAGGGACTTGATATCAAAGAGGCAGTAAAAGAGGCCAAAGATTATCTGCTTAGATGCATAGAAAAGGGGCTGGATTTGGGAAAAGGAAGAGGCCCTTTGGAACACAGGGCATAACCTGAGATTTTACAATGATAGCCATATCAGGGTAAAAAAACAAACATAATATCGTATGAAAAAAGAAGGGAATTATTAGAAATGAGAAATTACACAACACAGATGGATGCAGCAAGGCAGGGGATCATTACTCCCGAAATGGAGAAAGTTGCAAAAGATGAATACAGGACACCTGAGGAAATAAGGGACCTTGTTGCAAAGGGACAGGTGGCAATCTGTGCTAACAAAAATCATAAATGCATTGAGGCAAAGGGCGTTGGTTCCATGCTTAAGACCAAGATAAATGTTAACCTCGGTGTTTCAAGGGACTGCAAGGATTATGATGTGGAGATGGAAAAAGTAATGGCTGCCGTGAATATGGGAGCCGATGCCATCATGGATCTTTCATCCCATGGCAATACCCAGCCATTTAGAAAAAAGCTTGTCGAAAGCTGTCCTGTTATGCTTGGAACCGTGCCTGTCTATGACAGTGTAATACATTATCAGAGAGATTTGTCTGAACTTACGGCAAAAGACTTTATCGACGTAATAAGACTTCATGCAGAGGATGGAGTTGACTTTGTGACTCTCCACTGCGGAATAACCAGAAAAACCATAGATCAGATAAAAAAGCACAAGAGAAAGATGAACATCGTCTCAAGAGGCGGATCTCTTGTGTTTGCATGGATGAGCATGACAGGTCAGGAAAACCCTTTCTATGAGTATTATGATGAAATACTTGATATCTGCAGGGAATATGACGTGACCATATCTTTAGGTGATGCTTGCAGACCCGGGTGCCTTGCTGATGCCAGCGATGTCTGCCAGATTGAAGAGCTGGTAAGACTGGGCGAACTTACCAAGAGAGCCTGGGAAAAAGATGTTCAGGTCATGGTGGAAGGCCCAGGACACATGCCTATGGATCAGATTGAGGCAAACATGAAAATGCAGCAGACAATATGCATGGGAGCGCCTTTCTACGTACTTGGACCTCTGGTTACAGACATTGCACCGGGCTATGACCACATAACATCTGCTATCGGCGGTGCTATTGCGGGCGCAAGCGGAGCAGCTTTCCTTTGCTATGTAACACCTGCTGAACACCTTGCACTTCCGAATGTGGATGACGTTAAGCAGGGAATCATTGCTTCAAAGATCGCAGCACATGCAGCAGATATTGCCAAAAAGATCCCACATGCCATGGACATCGACAATAAGATGGCGGACGCAAGAAGAGTCCTTGATTGGGATGCCCAGTGGGAATGTGCGCTGGATCCGGAGACTGCAAAGAAAATTCATGCTGACAGAGCGCCTGAATTTGACGATACCTGCTCAATGTGCGGTAAATTCTGCGCAGTAAGAAGCATGAACAAAGCACTTGCCGGAGAGCATATCGACATCCTGTAATGTACAGTAAGCTTTACAATTCAGTTGCCGGCCAATTTATGAGTGGACATAAATGTTTGTTTTCATATTTTGCTGTGAGTCCTTTTCTTTGGTAATATAGACTTCGATGAATTTAGTACACGGCAGGTAATAGGAATGTCTTTTACATATGAAGTACAACAGGCAAAAAAGGATGCACATGAATTTGCGATGATAACAGGCTTTGACGGGAAGATCAGAGACCTTGTGATACCCGGCAGCATAGATGGCTATATTGTGGAAGCAATAGGCAATCACTCATTTTCCGGAAGGGATGACATAGAGAATGTAAGTATCCCGGAGTCTGTAAAAATACTGTACGGATTTGCTTTTCATAACTGCAAGAACTTAAAGAAGATCACTCTTTTTGACAGCATACAGGATTACTATGACGGAGTCTGCAGACAGTGCGACAATCTTGAGGAAGTGGAGATAACCGTTAACAACAGCTGGTTCGAGGTAATAAGAAGCTTCCTTGCGGATAATGACAAGACATTAAGGTTTTTGATCCACACCGGGGAGAAAAAAGCGCAGGATTGCGAGAATAGCGGGACTTCTGGAAACGGAAACAGCGGTGGCAAATCCGGATACCTGACTTCCTGTCTGACTTTTCCTGAATACGTTTATGATTTTAATGAGAATACCATGGCCCGGACTATTCAGTTTTCCATAGCCGGGTCAGGGTATGCTTTCAGAGAGTGCGTGGACAGGCGAAGGATCGATTACAGGCAGTATGATTCTCTTTTTGAAAAGGCTGTGATTGATGGCGGCGAGATTGCTCAGGATATATCGGTATATCGTATTCTTTATCCTGTTGAACTTGAAAGCCGCTATCGCAGCGTCTATGAGAAATATATCAGGGATAATGCAGAAAAGATACTTGAGCGATATGTAAAAAAATGTGCATATTCATGTAATAATGCCGATGATATTTTGCTTATCAGGAAGCTTTTGGAACATAGAGAGCTGTTTGGTGAAATGGCTGTAAATAGCGCAATTGAGCTGTCTGTTCAGTTTCAGGATACGGTACTGACAGCGCTTTTAATGTCTGAAGGTTCTGCAATGGCGGAAAAGACAGTAACCGAGTTCGCTTTTTAGTGACAAACACTTTGAAAAAATGTATAATTAAATCGTTAAACTAAATTATTTAATTATGCAGATTCGGGGATGTGCCATGCCATATACTAAGGGAAAGGTCTACAGTTACGAAGACTTTATCAACGATAACAGGAAGCGGGTTAACGGATTTCTGAATATCGTTTTATGGGTTTGTATTTTAGTAGGTCCTTCTGTGGCATTTGGGAAAAAGATAGGTCTTTTTACTATGGCTCAGTACACGTCTGCAATAGTAATATCTGTTTTCATGCTTGTTGTCGCAGTCTTTCATACGTTTCTTGCAAGGAAATATCCATACTCCATCAAAGTGGGAATTCTTGCACTTGTCTTTCTG
Source organism: Butyrivibrio sp. (assembly GCA_015056585.1). Lineage (GTDB taxonomy): Bacteria > Bacillota > Clostridia > Lachnospirales > Lachnospiraceae > Butyrivibrio. The sequence continues at coordinate 22,519 of SVFZ01000070.1, forward strand.
GATTCCCTTCTTTTTACCATGAATTATAATCACATAAGTATAAGTCTTCTTTGGTTTAGTGTGCCGATTTTGAGCATCATGTTCTGCGACCGGAAAATATACTGGTTTGCACTGGTGTTTAATTATGCAACAATGGCGCTGTCCACACTTGTGACTGCTTCGTTTTATGCAAGGTCAAGCTCAGCATATACTGACCCGGTAAAATACTTTTTTAACCACATGTGGGGAGTTACCTACGAAGCAAGTATTTTCATGCTGGCGGGATTTCTTTTGGGGAGACATACGATCACACATTATCGTGAACTGGTGCAGAGAAATAACGAGGTTGTGGAACAGATAAAGGAAACTACAGAGAAAATGAACATTCTCGATTCCATGGCTGAAATCTACGACAGAGTTAATTTGCTCAACTTTACAACAAATACAGAGATGTCCCTGAGAGATAAAACAAGAACTGAGCGCGGAATCGACCTGGATTATCAGACACATTCTCTTTTGAATCAGGAGCTTCAACAGACTGTTGTTCCCGATCAACAGGAAAAATTCATTGAATTTACCAATCTTTCCACGTTAAGATCAAGACTTGCCAACAAGAAGATGATTACCGGCGAGTTCATCGATATAGTAAACGGATGGTTCAGGGCGCAATACATTGCTGTTGACAGAGCACCAGACGGAATTCCGAACATTGTCATATATACGATTACAAGTATTGACGAGGAAAAGCGAAGAGAAGAGGACCTTATCCGAATTTCCATGACCGATGAACTTACAAGGCTCTACAACAGGCGTAGCTACGATGAAGATGTGGCAAGTTACAACGGAAAGATGATTCCATCAAACCTGGTAATATTCTCAGCCGACGTAAACGGGCTTAAGGAAGTAAATGACTCTCTTGGACACGCTGCCGGAGATGAACTCATTAAGGGTGCTGCAGAGTGCTTTGTTTCTTCAATTGGAAGCAGAGGAACAGTTTACAGAATGGGCGGCGATGAATTTCAGGCCATTGTATTTTCCGATCATCCTGATCTTATCATGAATGAGATAAAGCAAAGGACAGGTAATTGGAAAGGAAAAACTGTTCAAAAACTTGCCGTATCTGTCGGCTATGCCACCGCTGAAGATGTGGAAAATCCTACAATAACGGCAATCGAAAGAATTGCTGATAAGAGGATGTACGAAGAAAAGCGTGGCTACTACCAGAGAGAGGGCATCGACAGAAGATGCGATAGCGGAAGAAAATAAATAAAAAGACGCCCATGTCCCTCGCTAACACACAGGAACATGGGCGATTTTTTATTATTGCAGAGCCGCTCTTTGGCCTTCAAGTTTGAATGCAACAAAAGACTGGCCTTGCAGAGTCAGGGTGTGGTCTTCCTGCTTAAAGAGGCCTATTGAATATACAGGTGTAAGTTTTGAGGCAGTTTTGCCTCCTCCCATAATATATGCTTTCTCCGGAAGGGCAACGCTTGCCTTATTTTCAGAAGGGTTTATTGCAAGGAGCAGATTTCCACGTCTGTAGACGAAAGGGAACTGCTCTTTTTCTGCGTATATCACGTCAAAAGAGCCGTCGGCCTGAAGGTCTGCATAGGTGTGCCTTAGCTTTATAAGGTCTTTTGTTACGTTAAGGAGCGAAGAAGGATCTTTTTCCTGATCTTCAACTGTAGGTGCATCTGAAGCAGAATCCTGAGGCAGATATAAATCTTCGGCGCTGGCATCTGAAAAGCCGTGGTTCTTGGAATTATCCCACTGCATAGGTGTTCTGGTGCCTGTTCTTGTGTAACCGCCCTCCTTTGTGGGGATGTTAAGGTAACGCATACCGATCTCATCTCCGTAATATATGAATGGCACACCGGGAAGAGTCAAAAACAGCGCCCAGGCCAGCTTAAGCTCGTCGTAGTCCAATGTCAGGCGGGCTCTGGGAGTGTCGTGGTTGCAGGTGATGAAGCTGATGTAGCCGTCATCTTTGGTGTTGTCATATTTTGGAAGGTAGTCGATAAGGAAGCGCATGATATCGCCGTTTCCGTCCTTCTTAAAAAAGCTGTGGTCTCCGCCGGGAGTTTCATTGTCACGCAAAAGAGTGTTATAACCGTTTCCATGGTGATCGAGGTAAAAATCTGCATGGAAACCGCTCTTTAGAGCCTGCGTGGGATTGCACCACTCTGAGATGATGGCTGCGTCGGGATATTCTTTATCAAGCATCTGTCTAATATTTTTCCAGATGGCACCTGTAGCGGATTTGTTCTCATCATCATCTTTTACCAGGGAATCAGCCATATCTACGCGGAATCCATCGCACCCGTGGTCCAGCCAGAAACGCATGATATCTTTTAAAGCCTCTCTGGTCGCTATACACTCGGGAGCATCAGGCGCAGACTGCCAGTCGGCAGTTCTGTTTAAAAAGCCGTAGTTGAGAGCCGGCTGACATTTAAAGAAGTTAAGCATATAGCAGCCGTCACGCTCTGCCTCTCCACCTATGTAAGGGTGGCCTGAAATGCCGTAAAACCAGCAGTTTGTCCAGATATAACGGTCTGAATACTCGTTTTTCTCAGCCTTCTTGCTTTCAAGAAACCATGGATGTTCTTCGGAAGTGTGTCCGGGAACAAGATCAAGAAGCACATGGATACCGCGCTTGTGTGCTTCTCCAAATAATCTGTAAAGGTCAGAGTTTGTGCCGTATCTGGGAGCTACCTTCCTGTAATCCCTGACATCATAGCCTGCATCCTTAAAAGGAGAGTCAAAAATTGGATTGATCCAGAGAGCATTGCATCCAAGATCCTTCACATAGTCAAGTTTTTCAATAATACCGTTGATATCTCCAATTCCGTCGCAGTTAGTGTCTTTGAACGACTGAGGGTAAATTTCATAGAAAACAGCATCTTTTAACCAGTTTGGCATAATGACCTCCATATAAAAAAATAATTCCGGAAACGTTTCCATTATATATCAGTTCATGATTTTAGTATATAACTTTTTTGAATTATTGCTGATACTTGCAAGAGAAAAAAAGAAGTGATATCTTATTTATGTTAGCATAGACTAACATAAGATGTGAGAGGAGAATCGATATGCTGGAGTTATCAAATATAAAAAAATCCTACGGCGAAGATGGCAGTCGTGTTGAGGTTTTAAAAGATATCAGTCTCAGTGTGGGAAAAGGAGAGTTTGTGGTTCTTTTAGGTCCTTCGGGTTCCGGAAAATCCACGCTCCTAAACATAATAGGAGGAATAGATACGGCAGATTCGGGAAATATACGAATAAGAGATAAGAATATGTCAGATATGGATGAAAAGGCGCTTACAAGCTACAGACGAGAGCACCTTGGATATATTTTCCAGATGTACAATCTTATACCGAACCTTACTGTCAGGGAAAATATCGAAGTAGGTGCATATCTTTCCAAAAATCCCCTGGATATAGATGAGATCATTTCAACACTCGGACTTTGGGAGCATCAAAACAAGATTCCAAGCCAGCTTTCCGGAGGCCAGCAGCAGAGATGTTCAATCGGGAGAGCTATAGTCAAAAACCCCGATATACTCCTTTGTGATGAGCCTACAGGTGCGCTTGATTACAACACTTCCAAGGAAATCCTCGCGCTCATTGAAGAGGTAAATCATAAATACGGAAACACTGTTATAATGGTGACCCATAACGACGCAATCAAGAATATGGCTGACTTTGTGGTAAAACTCAGGGACGGAGTCATCAGAAAGAGTTACAGAAATGAGGAGAAAGTAAGTGCTGCTGACCTTGACTGGTAAATGGCAGTTTTAGGGGTAAAAAATGAGAAATCCGCTTAATAAAAGACTTTTAAGGGATCTGAAGTCTGACATTGGAAAATACATAGTTATAATGATGCTTCTGATCCTTTCAATCGGTTTTGTATCCGGCTTTCTGGTTGCCGGAAACAGCATGCTTAAAGCCTATGCTGACAGCTTTGAAAAATACAATATTGAGGATGGTAACTTCAGAACTGAAGCTGAGCTGACACAAGTGCAGAGGGAGGCGATAGAAAAGCAAAAAGTTACTGTATATGACAATTTTTATGTGGAAAAAGACTTTGATAATGACACAAAGATCAGGATATATGCAGATAGGAAGGAAATTGACAAAGTCTGCCTGATGGAGGGAAAAATTCCCCAAAATAAGCAGGAGATTGCTATTGACCGAATGTATGCAGACAATAACGGGCTTACAGTCGGCGACGAGCTTACTATCGTGGATAAAAGCGGAAAAGAAAACGGAACCGTTTTTAAGATAACGGGACTTGTGGCACTTTCCGATTACAGCGCACTTTTTTACAGCAACAATGACATGATGTTTGATTCGGATTCTTTTGGAGTGGGCATTGTTTCAGCAGAAGGATTTGAAGAACTCTCCGATGGGAACGTGTTTTACAACTATTCATACAAGTTTAAGGAAAGCCCTGCTGATGATGCAGAGGAAAAAGAAAAATCGGACGAACTGATGGAGGAGATCTCAAGGATAACAGATCTGGAAAACTATATTCCCGGTTATCTTAATCAGGCCATCAAATTCACCGGAGATGATATGGGAAGCGATAAGACCATGATGGAAGTTCTTTTGTACATTATAATAATCATCATGGCTTTTGTGTTCGGAATTACTATAAATAATACGATCCATAAAGAAGCAACTGTTATTGGAACCCTCAGGGCATCAGGATATTCTGAGGGAGAACTTATCCGCCACTATATGGAGATGCCTCTTTTTGTTACTCTGATTGCAGCGCTGATAGGAAATATTCTTGGATACACGGCGTTCAAGGAACTATGCGTAACTATGTACTATGGGAGCTATTCACTGCCTACATACGTTACTGTCTGGAATGGCGAAGCATTTCTTAAAACCACCATTATCCCTATCATTATAATGGTGGTGGTAACCTACTATACCCTGAGAAAAAAGCTCTCACTTTCGCCTCTTTCCCTTCTCAGAAGAGACCTTTCCGGGAAAAAGCAGAAAAAGGCTATTGGTCTCAAAAAGAGTATTAAATTTTTTGACAGGTTCAGGATAAGGGTTCTTTTGCAGAACAGGAGCAGCTACATTACGATGTTTGTTGGTCTGTTTTTCGCAAATGTACTGTTATTTTTTGGAATGATGCTGCCGCCTCTGCTTGTACATTTTCAGGATACGGTTACAGAGAATATGCTGGCAAATTATACTTATACCTTGCAGATTCCTGCCGGAGTACTTGACGAAGAGGATGAACTTTCGGCAATGTTTTCCTACATATTCCTTCAAAGCAAAATTGAGACAAACAATAAGGATGCCGAAAAGTTCTCTGCCTACAGTTTAAAGACCATCGGAGGGGATGGAAGCAGGATAGAGGATGTAACAATATACGGTATAGCGGATAACAGCAGTTATATTAAGGCGGATTTTGATGAGAAGACTGTTCTGATATCCTCAGCTTATGCTGATAAATACGAACTTGCTCCGGGGGATGTTATCACACTAAAAGAGCCGTATGAAGACAAGTATTACGGATTTAAGGTCACCGGAATATATCAATATGACGGTGGAATAACAGTGTTCATGAGCCAGAGCCATTTAAACAAGGTGCTGGGCTTTGACGAAGAGTTTTTTGCAGGGTATTTCTCGGATACAGAAATAACCGATATAGAGCAGAAGTACATCGGTACTGTGGTTGATAAGGATTCTCTGACAAGAGTTTCAAGACAGCTCATGATCTCCATGGGCAGTATGATGTATATGGTGGACGGTTTTTCAATGATAATGTTCATGGTGCTGATTTATCTTTTGTCGAAGCTTATCATAGAAAGAAATGCAGGTGCTATTTCAATGGTCAAGATTCTTGGCTATAAGAAAGGTGAGATTGCAAGACTGTATATCATTCCAACGGCCATTGTGGTGGTTTTATCACTACTGATTTCATATCCATTGATATCCGTAATCATGGTAAGAATATTCAGGATAATGTTAAAACAAATGATGAGCGGATGGCTGATAATATGGCTGGACCCCAAGGTTTATGCAGAGATGTTTGTAATGGCTATAATAACTTATGCTGTAGTGGCATTTATCGAATACCGCAAAATAGGTAAAATTCCTATGAGTGAAGCCCTCAAGAATGTGGAATAGTTAAAAAAAATGAGTTATCATCTTAAATATATAACCTAAGATGACAGGGGGAAGATAAGTTGATAAGGAAAAATATTGGTTTGAGAGCCGCAGCACTTGTGACGGCATTAGTTCTGACAGCAGGAAGTATATCGGGGTGCGGTGATAAGGCGCAGGATGAAGCAACCAAAGAGACTACTCAGAATGCAGATGACTTAGGAAGTGGAGAAAGTGCCACTAAGGATGGCAACACGGAAAGTGCCACTAATGATGGCAGCACAGATAGTTCTGACGGTAGCGGCTTGGAGGAAAATGCAGCTAATAGCGAAAGCGAAGAAAGCACAGGGAAAGCAGCTTCTGCAGCACCTAAAGAGAAGGTGGACAGTGTAACGCCTCAGGATGATTTGGATCTTGAGGAGAAGATATACGTAAAAAAGATAGAGAATCTTCCGGATGATTTCATCTGTGGAATGGATGCTTCTTCTGTACTTGCAGAGGAAAACAGCGGAGTAAGATACTATGACTTTGAGGGAAACGAGGCGGATGTCTTCAAGACTCTTTCAGAAGCAGGTGTTAACTATATTAGGCTCAGAGTCTGGAATGATCCATACGACGAAGAGGGACACGGCTACGGCGGTGGTAACAATGATGTCGATACTGCAATCACTCTGGGTAAAAGAGCTACTGAAAATGGAATGAAGGTGTGCATAGACTTCCATTATTCCGATTTCTGGGCAGATCCGAAAAGGCAGCTTGTTCCCAAAGCATGGGAAGGCATGTCTGTAAAGGAAAAGAGCGATGCACTGTATGAATACACAAAAGAGAGCCTTACTGAGCTTATAAATGCAGGTGTTGATGTTGGCATGGTGCAGATCGGAAACGAGATCAACTATGGCATGTCAGGAGAAAGTTCCCAGTCAAATGTCACAGCTCTTTTGTCTGCCGGAAGCAAGGCTGTGAGAGAGGTTGCGGAAGAACTCGGACAGGACATAAAGATACTGGTGCATTACACCAATATTGAAGATATGGACCAGGTTGAGAACAGGGTAAAGAACCTTGGCTTGGCCGGAGTTGACTACGACATGATCGGTCTTTCCTTTTATCCGTTCTGGGATGGCGATTTTGAAAACATGCAGAATGTAGTCAGAATGATCAGAGAAAAATACGAAAAGGAAGTTGTGATTGCGGAGACTTCATACTGCTACACCTCTGTAGACGGGGATGGCAGCGGAAACAGCGTTTCGGGAACAGATGATATTGTGCCGGGGTATCCGGCCACTGTTCAGGGACAGGCAAACATCTTAAGGGATACCATGGATGCTGCAAATTCAGCAGGAGCGCTGGGAGTTTTTTACTGGGAAGGAGTATGGATCCCGGTTGGAAGTTCATCTGATGACAATTCAGAAATCTGGGAGACCTACGGAAGCGGCTGGGCCAGCAGTTTTGCAGGGGATTATGACCCGGATGACGCAGGACTCTACTACGGAGGCTGTTCCTGGGACAATCAGGCGCTGTTTAGCTTTGCAGGAAAGCCTTTACCTTCACTTAATGTATTTAAACTCGTAAAGACAGGACAGGATGCCGAGCTTAAGATCGATGCGGTTCCGGACCTTTACTGGTATTTTGTGACAGGGGATGAAATAAAGCTTCCTGACCAAACGGATGTTATTTATAATGATACGTCAAAGAACACCAAGGTAGCAGTTACTTGGGATCAGGATGCTGTATCAAAGATAGATAACACAAAAGAAGGAAAATACGAGATAACAGGAACAGTCAGCGATGGCACAACTATTATCTGTCATGTGGAAGTGAACCTTCCGAATGTGGTCGTCAATTCAAGCTTTGAAAATGATGATACTTCTATGTGGAAGATAACTGCAAAAGGCACAGATCCTACGGATTTCCAGGATAAGGCAGACGATGCACATTCCGGAACCAAGGCTCTTCACTTCTGGGCGGGAGATGGAAATGCGGACTTTAGTGTAGAACAGCAGATTACAGGACTTGCTGCCGGCACATATTCACTTTCATGCTTTGCTCAGGGCGGTGATATGACTGAGGACAGTAAACTTACGCTTTACGCAATTGTAAATGGCAAAGAGTACACTCAGGACTTCATGGTAACAAACTGGGCTGAGTGGAAAAATCCTGTGATCCCTGACCTGAAGGTTGGAGAAGGGGACAAAGCTATAATAGGTGTTCACTATATCTGCAATAAAGGCAGCTGGGGAACAATTGACGACTTTGTTCTCGAGAAGGTTTCTGATTAGTTACAACTGAATTGTAACTATGGTTAACGGATTTTTAGAATAACGGATGATTGTTGTTGAAAATTTGACTAGGTTATAGTATGTTATATGTGTCTGTACAACTGGCGGATGAGTGGGCAACCACAAGGGAGTACAGATTAATAATTTGAATGTCGACCGCCTGGGCAACCGCTTTGTAGTGGCTTGCTCAGGCGGTTTCTTGCGTGAAAAGCAGAGCCATGCGGGCATTTTCGAAAGGAGAAATCATGGTAGATTTACAGAAAGAGTTAAGTAGCACAACTTACCCGGGCAGAGGCATCGTGATTGGCACAACACCTGATGGAAAGTACGCAGCATGCGCATATTTCATCATGGGAAGAAGCGAGAATTCAAGAAACAGAGTATTTGTAGAAGATGGCGAGGGCATCCGCACACAGGCTTTTGACCCATCCAAGATGGAGGACCCAAGCCTTATCATCTACGCCCCTGTAAGAGTTCTTGGAAATTCAACTATCGTAACAAACGGCGATCAGACAGATACAATTTATGATCTCATGAAGGAAGGACAGACCTTTGAGCAGTCCCTCAGAACAAGACAGTTCGAGCCTGACGCTCCAAACTATACACCAAGAATTTCTGGAATTATGAACGTTGCTGACGGCAAATATGACTTTGCAATGTCAATTCTTAAGAGCAATCACGGTGATCCTTCATCATGCCAGAGATTTACATTTACATATGAGAATCCAAAGGCAGGTGAGGGATATTTCATCCACACATATATGGGTGATGGAAATCCGCTTCCTTCCTACGAGGGTGAGCCTACACTTGTTAATATCGAGGGCGATATCGATACATTTACAAAGAATGTATGGGAAGCCTTAAACGCAGATAATAAAGTATCTCTTTTTACCAGATATATTGAGATTGCAACAGGTAAGTACGAGAGCCGCATCATCAACAAGAACGCGTGAATATAAGGAGAAAAATCATGAACGAGATTCAGCTTAAATACGGATGTAACCCAAATCAGAAGCCATCAAGAGTGTATATGGAGGATGGATCAGACCTTCCTATCGAAGTCCTTAACGGAAGACCCGGATATATAAATCTTTTGGATGCCCTTAACGGCTGGCAGCTTGTTTCTGAGCTTAAGAAAGCTACAGGACTTCCGGCTGCAACTTCTTTTAAGCACGTATCACCTGCAGGCGCTGCTGTGGGAACACCACTTTCAGATATTGAGAAAAAGATCTACTGGGTAGAGGACCTTGGAGAGCTCAGCCCTCTTGCTAACGCTTACGCAAGAGCCCGTGGTGCAGACAGAATGTCATCTTTTGGAGATTTCATTTCTCTTTCAGATGTCTGCGATGCAGATACAGCGAAGCTTGTAAAGAGAGAGGTTTCTGACGGAATCATAGCTCCCGGATATATAGATGAAGCTCTTGAGATCCTTAAGGCTAAAAAGGGCGGAAACTATGCTGTAATCAAGATTGATGAAAACTATGTTCCTGCTGCGATCGAGAAGAAGCAGGTATTTGGAGTAACCTTCGAGCAGGGTCACAACTTTGTTGAGATCGGCGAAGATATGCTTACAAACATTGTAACTGACAATAAGGATCTTCCACAGTCAGCAAAGATCGACCTTATAATCGCGCTTATTACCCTTAAGTACACACAGTCCAATTCAGTTTGCTATGTAAAGGGCGGACAGGCAATCGGTATCGGTGCAGGTCAGCAGTCAAGAATCCACTGCACAAGACTTGCAGGTTCCAAGGCTGACAACTGGTTCCTTCGTCAGGCACCACAGGTTCTTAACCTTCCTTTCCTTGACAGTATCAAGCGCCCTGACAGAGACAATGCTATTGATCTTTATATCGGAGCTGATTATATGGATGTTCTTGCAGATGGCAAGTGGCAGAACATCTTCAAGGAGAAGCCGCCTGTATTTACCGAGGCTGAAAAGAGAGCATGGCTTGATAAGAACACTGATGTGGCTCTTGGATCAGATGCCTTCTTCCCATTCGGTGATAACATTGAGAGAGCATATAAGAGCGGAGTTAAGTATGTGGCTCAGCCAGGCGGATCTGTCAGAGATGACAATGTTATCGAAGCTGCAAACAGCCATGATATGGTAATGGCATTTACAGGACTTCGTCTCTTCCATCACTAATAATCTTTGTATATTTTTGGACCATAGCCGGATCATGGCTATGGTCCTTTATTATATTGCACGCGCTAAACTAACATATTTAATGCAAATTTAATACTCTATTTTGGTAATATAGTATCGAATATATGATAAAATTTTGATACAGGTATAGATTCTTGAATAATGTATTTTTTGTGTGTCCAAGAAATAATTTTATTCGTCACTAATGTTTAACTGGCTATGAATATAAAAGGAGGTTTAGCTGTGCAGGTTAAGGTAGGTAAATCAAAGAACACGAGCGCAGAGGCAGCTGTTAAGGAAGCAACAGGTGGAATTTCTTCTGCAGCAGGTATTCTGTTCCAATCACCATTTGAACTATTGGAAGAAGTATCCGCATTGCTTGCAGAAAAATACCCCGGTACTCCTATTATAGGAACCGGAGGAACTTCTTACATAGAAGCCGATGCCACAGATAAGATCCTTATCGTGGTTGCGTTTGAAAGTGGAGCAACATGTAAGGCGGGAGCTTTAAGATACCTTTCTTCTTCTCCTCTTTATGATATAGTTGGCCTTGAAAATGCGATCAGTGAGGTCAGACCGGGAAGCCAGGACTGTGTGTGTCTGGAGTTTTGTACAAATGATGAGGAGAGACTTGTCACTTCAATGAATGTTGCTCTTGAAAAGGCAAAAGTGCCAATCCTTGGAGGAACAGTTTTTGGAACTCCGTCCGGCAAGACGAGTAAGGTTTGTGTAAACGGTGAACTCTATGAAGACGCTTGTGCTTACATGCTTGTAAAGAACAACAGCGGAAAGATCAGAACATATTCAGAGAACATCTACGCAATGCCTGAAAATGCCAAGACCCATGTTGCGACAAAGGTTGATCTGGCTAAAAAGGAACTCTGCACACTGGATAACAAACCTGCGGCCGATGTATATGCAAATGAGCTTGGGATCAGCAGGAGCGGGATTGTAGACAACGTATTTAAGAATCCTCTCGGACGTATCGTTGGTGATGACACCTACATTATTTCACAGTACGAAGTAAGTCCGAATGGCGGACTTGTAAATTATAAAAAGGTTTGTGAGAACGATACTATCTGTATCCTGGAGCTTCAGGACTACAGAGCAATAAATGAAAGAACACGTGACAGGATCAAATCCGAGTGCGGCAAAATATCTTTTATCTATTCTGTTAACTGTATTTACAGGCATCTGTTCTTCACCAATGAACGATACCTCAGTACTTTTTTAACAGATATGGCAAGACTTGGAAATCATGTTGGAATTGTTGGCGGAGGCGAGCAGTACAAGAAACAACATGTTAACCAGACTATGGTCTGCGCCGTATTTGAGTGATAAGGAGGGATAAAAGATGTTTTGGAACAAAAACAGTAATGATCAGCCCGTTGAAAAAGAAACGAAGCAATCTGCAAAGTCCATGAAAGAACAGCTTGCTCCTTTCCAGGAAATCGGTCGCTTCGCCATAGAGCAAAAGAATAAGCTTCAGGCAGAGGAAGCAGTAACGATAGAAGGAATTGAGACAATTGAAGAATCCTTCGGACTCGTTCAGGAAAAGTACGGAAACATCATCGGAAGTGTTGGAAGCTTTCAGGACCAGTTTGGAGCTATCAGAGAGGTTACAGATCACTTTGACAATATTATCAAGGATCTTATGGAAACTGCAGATAATTCCAATGCCGGCATGAAGAGGGTTGATGAGAGCTCAAATTCCGTATCAGAGACAATCAACGTTATGCAGACTGTATTTGATGAATTCCAGAAGAGCTTCGATGAGATCAAGGATAAGGTCAACCAGATCAATTCCTTTGCATCTCAGACTAACCTTCTTGCTCTTAATGCTTCCATAGAGGCTGCAAGAGCCGGTGAAGCCGGAAAGGGATTTGCAGTAGTTGCTACTGAGGTCAATTCACTGTCACAGGAAATCAAAGCTCTGGTAAACGAGATCGGAACAAGTATGGCGGAGCTTCTTGAGAACAACAACCGCCTTATGTCCTCCCTTGAGGATACAAGAGTTGCCATAGAGCAGTCACATGAGAGGATTACTGAGACAGAAGAGATAATCAACTCTATCAGAAATGTTGCAGACAGTGTGAGAGAAGAAGGCGACCAGATGAGTATGGTTATCTCAAGCTGCGACAATGAAATCGGCAATGTTTCGGGAAATATTGAGGAGTCAAAAGAGTACTTTAATGATGTGGCACAAAATGTCAAACAGCTTAAGAACAAGATAACCAAGAAGGGTTACATGTTTGAGGATATGAACAATGTGCTGGAGCAGATTTCTCCGCTGGTATCAAGAATTATTGATGATAACAGATGAAATGGCACAGACGTAATTACTTAAGATTCATAACGTATGACATATAAATCATAATAAAAAGAGGCTCTGCCAAAAGGATGCGATTATGTTCATCCTCGGCAAAGCCTCTTTTTATTGTATTATCTGCTTTACGCTTTTATGCTTCCTTCACATGAGTCTTGGACAGTGTTGGGAAGAGATTTGCCTTGTTAAGTGCAGGGCGAAGTGCATTGTAGATAACTACTGCAAGAACGGAGTTGATAACTGCGTTGATGATCGTTGCATATGTTGTTACTGCAAGAAGTGCACTTATAGCTGAGGCAGCTTTTTCTGCATTTGGGGTTAATAGTGTGAACCATACATATTTAAGGGCCGGTTCAAAGACACAGTTAAAGGCAAGACCTGCTATTGCTGCGATAGCAGACCATTTGATTATATAGGTCTTTTTGTGATCTTCTGTGATATTTGCAAGCTTGTGTGCTACAAGACCTACAACGAGGCCGATTACCAGCTTGCAGATAAAGGTTCTGGGTGCTGATGCAGCATATCCAAGTGTGATGTCTGCTATTGAAAGTCCAATCGCTCCTGAAAGTCCCCCGTAAAGTCCCCCTAAAAGCAATGCTCCAAGGACAACAAATGCATTACCTATATGCACTTTTGTACCGGAAGCGTTGATTGCAGGAAAAACCGCATATCCCACGTAGCATAGAGCAGCCATTAGTCCTGCATAGGTAATCTTTTTGACATTGTCTGTTTTCATAATCTCCTCCTTGGTTTCGCTCTGGCAGCGAATATATTTTCATGTGTTTTGTTGACTTATAAACTTAAACTAATATATCATCTAACTGACAATATTAAAAATATCAAAAACAGATTATTTTATATAACCAGATTGCAGGAGCGCTGATGAATACAGATAAGAGATATCTCAAAGTATACGAGCAGGTCAGAGAAGATATAATAAATGGCAGATATCCGGTGGGGTCAAAGCTTCCCTCAAAGCGCGTAATGGCAGAATCCATGGGGATGAGCGTCATTACAATAGAGCATGCCTATGAGCTTTTGTCAGAGGAAGGATATATTGTTCCAAGACAAAAGAGCGGCTACTTTGTATCCTTTGATGACAGTGATATTTATACCGGAAGTGAAAACGGAAATCATTCAGTGCAGCAAAAAAATAAATCAAATTACGGTGTGAAACTTCCGGTGGCCTCAGATGCGGCAAAAAAAGAAGAGGGCAGGCTTTCAAGTAAAGCCGGTGAGCCCCGTTTTTCCTACTCAATCTATGCTAAAACTGTCAGAAAGGTTCTAAGTGACTTTGACGACTATATTATGCAAAAATCCCCAAAAAGTGGTCTACCTGAACTTAGAAGCGCAATTGCAGGGTATCTGATGAGGTCGAGAAGACTCAAGGTTTCACCTGAGCAGATTGTGGTGGGAGCAGGCGCAGAGTACCTTTATGGCCTTATCGTGCAGACCTTTGGAAGAAATCTTTTGTATGGAGTTGAGAGCCCTTCATATCAGAAAATTGCAAAAGTCTATGAGGCAGGCGGTGCAAAGATAAAAATGTTAAAACTAGGAAGAGATGGAATTGAGAGCGACGAACTGTGGGGCAGCAACGTGAATATCCTTCATATAACACCCTACAGGAGTTTCCCCAGTGGTGTTACGGCCTCAGCTTCAAAGAAGAGAGAATATCTTAAATGGAGCAGGAAAAACAGAGCCTATATTGTAGAGGATGATTTTGAATCGGAGTTTACACCCAGCAGAAAACCGGAAGAGACTATTTTTTCTCTGGATGAAGAAGGCAGAGTTATCTACGTTAATACTTTTACCAGAACACTTGGAAGCAATGTCAGGTGCGCATATATGGTGCTTCCTGCGCAGCTTGTGGAGGAGTTCGATAACAAGATCGGATTCTATGAATGTCCGGTCCCTACGCTGGATCAGCTTGTGGTTGCAAGTCTTTTGGACAGCGGAGCATTTGAGAGACATATCAATAAGGTCAGAAGATATAACAGAAATATATGATAAGCATCAGATTATCTGATTTTTTTTAAAAACTTGGTTTGAGAATGTAACTTCGGACTATTATACGATATAATATATTGTATCTATATGATATTGCGCTGATAACATATATTCCAGAGGTGACCTTATGCAGGCTAATAATCTTCCCCTGACAAAAGAAAATGAGCAACGAGATGATCTTACAGGGCTTCTTAACTTAAATGGGGCATTACAACATATCCAGCATCATTCGCAGGATAATGATGGCGGATATTCTGTTATTGTCTATTTAAATGTTATGAACTTCAAGTCCTTTAATCAGCAATATGGCTTCGTAGGAGGAAATGAGTATTTAAGAGGTATTGCCGGTGAAATTCAAAGCATTTTTTCCGGTGATGAGATTGCAAGAACCGGTGGAGATCAGTTCATCATCTTATCAAAAAAACTCACAGCTGATTCTATACCTGAAAAACTTGAACAGGTAAGGACTGCCGCTCATAAATATGAGAGGGCTCTTACTATGCGCATAAAAGCCGGAATATACATTTCTGACGGCAATGAGCCGGATCCCGTTATCATGATTGACAGAGCAAAGATTGCCTGCGACGCTATTATAAAGGTCTATGACAAATTTGAAAATTTCTATGATGATGATCTGAAAAAGAGAAATGACCTTAGGCAGTACGTTATTGATAATTTTGCCAAGGCCTTTGAGCAGCACTACTTTAAGGTGTATTACCAAAAAGAAGTGAGAGCCCTGACGGAAAAGGTATGTGGATATGAGGCTTTGGCAAGATGGATAGATCCGGTGTACGGAATGATATCACCTGCTATTTTTGTTGGAGTTCTTGAGGATGTTCATTTGATCCATAAGCTGGACCTGTACATGATAGAACGGGTCTGCAGAGAACTTAGGGATGATATTGATTATGGAATGGCGGTGGTGCCAATCTCGGTAAACCTGTCCCAGTTGGATTTTGAGTTATGTGATATAAAAGCTGAGGTGGACAGATGCAGGGCAAAATACGATATTCCTCCGTATCTTCTGAATATAGAGATAACGGAAAGTGCCATTGCTTCAGGTGAAACTTTTCTTAATGATCAGATCAATCGTTTCAGAGAAGAGGGTTATCAGGTCTGGATGGATGATTTTGGCGCCGGTTACAGTTCTTTAAACAACTTAAAGACCTATGACTTCGATGTGCTTAAGATTGATATGAATTTCCTAAGGTCGTTCGATACAAATAAAAGGTCTAAGGTTATTTTAGCTACTATAATCAATATGGCAAAAGAGCTTGGTATGCACACTCTGGCAGAGGGTGTAGAGACCAGGGAACAGTTCGAGTTCCTTAGGGGAATAGGCTGTGAAAAGATGCAGGGATATCTTTTTGGAAAGCCCAAACCCTATGAAGATTTTGTAAGGCCTGATGAGTTCACATTTGAGCATTGTGAAGACGTTAAATATAAGGCATATTACAGAAGTATTGGTGCGATTAATGTTCTGGGAAACACTCCTCTTAGGGATAAGAATATGGATGTGTTCAACAATCTTCCGATTGCATTATTGGAGCTGACGGACAGCACCTCTACGGCTTTGTATGTAAATGATGCCTACAAGATGTTTTTAAGCTCGCTTGGAGTAAAAGGGACCGATGCTGAATACAGCAGAATAGAATTTGCCGGAATGTCTGATTTTAAGAAACTTCGCTCCGCAGCTCGCAGTGCTGAGTTGTCACCCTCAAAGAGATCGGAAGTGGATTTTGTTGTTAACGGTAGTCTGGTTAATACAAAAATCAGATTCATTGCAAGGGAAGGTGAAAAGATTGCTTGTGCATTGGTATCCAGAAATATGTCACTAAATTCCGATGAGAATAAGCTGGCTGAAAATGTACATGTAGCCATGGCCCATGTGTTTAATCAGTACTTTAGAGTAGATCTGTATGATGATAACGGAACTGTTGAAAATGTTTTTCTGAATTCTAATCAGATTCCTGTGGCGGATGAAGAACCTAATGCTGTGAGGGCAGTACAGCGTTATTCCAATATGTATCTGTTTCCAGAGGAAAGGGAGCGCTTTAGAAAGTTTTATGATATCCCAAGTGTATTGGATCGGGTAAAAGAGAAAGGCGCAGATTATATCGTGGATTATTTTCATTCCGCTATCCCGGGAGATGATGGCAGAATGCAGATGTACATGATCCTTCCTTTCAACTATAATGGTAGTTGGAAGTACATTTCATGCTGCAGATATGCGGATGAAATTAATGATGAGCTTAAATATGGTAAATACGGTACTTCCTGAATATATAAAAAATAATCCTGAAAGTGGAAGTACAAAATGCTAAAGTTTTGTTTTGGGGCATCGGGTGCAGGCAAGAGCACCAGAATTTATGAGGAAATAATAAGACGGAGCTTTGATGAGCCTGATACTGATTTTATCATCATCGTTCCGGATCAGTTCACTATGCAGACTCAGAAGGATGTAGTCAGAATGCACCCTTCACATGCAATTATGAACATTGATGTGCTGAGCTTTGGACGGCTTTCTCACAGAATTTTTGAGGAAGTCGGACTTAGCTCTTTTTCTGTGCTGGATGATGTGGGCAAGAGCCTGATACTGCGCAGAGTTGCAGATATGCTTGGGGACAGACTTCCTGTAATCGGCAGCAATATGCATAAAACCGGCTATATTGACGAGGTAAAGTCCACTATCTCTGAATTTATGATGTATGGAATCGGGGATAAGGAACTTGCAATCCTGGAGGAAAAGACTATCACCAAAGGGGGACTTAACTCAAAGATTAAAGACTTAAGGCTTCTTTACAGCGAGTTCCATAAATATATATCGGGAAAATACATAACCACAGAAGAAACACTTGATATTTTATGCTCTTCAATTCCAAAGTCTTCCCTTGTAAAAAATGCAGTCATTGTTTTCGATGGATTTACCGGTTTTACACCGATCCAATACAGGGTTATTGAAAAACTTCTTATGACATCTAAAGAAGTTCTTATTTCAGTTACCATTGATCCAAAGGAAAACCCTTATGATCATGGCTTTGAGCAGCAGGAGCTTTTTGCCCTCAGCAAGAAAACCGTCCGGGATCTTAAGAAGATCGAAGCGGCTCTTTCTTTGGAAAAAGATGAAAAACAAAAGGGAAAAGCGGATGATATTTTTATAAAGGCTGATGTGGTAAAACGCCTTGAAAAGAATCCATCACTGGCATTTTTGGAACAGAATCTTTTTAGATACAACTCAAATACATATGAGAATGAGCCGGAGGAAATAGAGATCTTTGAGGCTTCTACACCTGCAACAGAAATCAGACAGGTGATGATAAAGATATCTGATGCTATACGAAATAAGGGCTATGCCTATAGGGATATTGCAATTGTCTGCGGATCTTTGGAGGAGTACTCAGACCTGATTGGTATATCGGCAGAGAAGTTTGATATACCTGTTTATATTGATCAGAATATAAGTCTTTTGCTTAATCCGTTTATTGAATATATAACAAGTGCTATCAATATTGTCATCGGCAATTTCAAGTATGATGATGTATTTCATTATATGCGGAGTGGTATGACTGTATTTTCCAGAGAAGATACGGATATTTTGGAAAACTATGTAAGAGCCCTTGGAATAAAAGGACAGAAGCAGTGGAATGACCGATTCTCCAGGCACATGCCCAAAAGATTCAGAAGGAAAAAAGGATCCTCAGAAAGTGCAAGGGAAGTAGCTCTGATGGAGAAACTTGAAGGCATGAGAGAGGCTATCAGTGGTCAGCTTGCGCCGCTTTTTGATGCAAAGAACAAGACGGCAAAGGAGATAACTTTATCCCTCATTGACGTTATTGAGAAAAATGAATGCCTCGCAAAGCTTGACGAATACAAGGAGATGTTCAGGCAGCAGGGGAACCTGAAAAAAGCCAAAGAATATGACCAGATATATGAAAAGATCATGACCCTTCTAAGGCAGATAATGGAGCTTATAGGAGACGATGAGCTTACTATGTCTGAGTATAAGGATATCTTAAGTGCGGGCTTTGGCGAAATAGAGGTAGGAACCATTCCGCAGGACGTTGACAGGATAATTGTGGGTGATATCGAAAGGACAAGGCTAAAAGAGATAAAGCTCTTGTTCTTTGTAGGTGTAAGTGATGGAGCAATTCCTTCAAATACGGGGAGCGGAGGAATTCTCTCTGACATAGACAGGGAATTTTTATCCGGTCTTGATGAGAATATTTCACTGGCACCAACGCCAAGGCAGCAGATGTATATCCAGAGGCTCTATCTGTATATGAACCTTACAAAACCAACGGATAAGCTGTATCTGTCCTATCCGCAGATGGATAATGCGGGAAAGTCTCTTAAATGTGCATACCTTGTGCCAAAGTTACTTCAGATGTTTCCGCTTCTTAAGGTTAAAAGACCTGAGGATGGGGATTTTGAAAGCCAGAATGTCAGCAAGAGAGACAGTCTTGAAAATGTAGCTGCTCTTATGAGGAAGTTTGCTGAAGGGCAGCTGTCCGAATGTGAAGAGACAGAGTTTTTTACTCTATACAGCGTACTTAAAAAGCATAGCGGTGCTGAAGAAACACTCAGAAATCTCGCAGACGCAGCTTTTTCTCACTATGAGTCAAGGCCTTTGTCAGAAGCCGTTGCAAGGGCTTTGTACGGGGCTACGCTGGAGATGAGCGTCAGCAGGCTTGAGATGTTTGCAGCCTGCAGTTATGCGCATTTTCTAAGGTATGGGCTGGGACTGACAGAGAGAGAGGAATTTGATTTTGATGTTTCTGACCTTGGAAATGTGTTCCACGATGTATTGGAAAAATATACCGCTGAGATCATAGGAAGGAATATAGACTGGAGAAAGCTGTCCCAAGAGGATTCTGATGAAATATTAAATAAAGCTTTAACAGAATGTACGGATGGATATCGTGACACTATCCTTCACAGCAGTGCCCGTAACCAGGCCATGATCGACAGGATCAGGAGAATACTTACAAGAACGGTTGATACTTTAAAATATCAGATTGAAAAGGGCAAATTTAATCCGGCATTTCTTGAGATGGATTTCAGAGAAGCTCAAAGCCTTAATGAGATGAATATTTCTCTGGAGGATGATGAGAAACAGCGTATTTTGGGCGAAATTAAGCTTCGTGGAAGGATTGACCGAGTTGATCTATATGAGGACGATGAAAAGGTCTATGTAAAGGTCATAGATTTTAAATCCGGCAAGAAACAGTTTTCCATAGCGTCGCTGTACTATGGACTGCAGCTTCAGCTTGTAATGTACATGGACGTGGCTCTGGCTGTGCAAAAGAAACAAAACAGCAGCAAAGAAGCTGTTCCTGCAGCGATTCTTTATTACCATGTGGATGATCCCATGGCACAGGGAACTGCGGATATGAGAACAGATGATATCAATCAGGCTATCAGAGAACAACTCAAAATGACCGGACTGGTCAGTGAAAACATGGACATTGTTCAGATGCTGGATGAGGGCATAAATTCTAAATCTGACATCATTCCGGTGGGTATAAAGAAGGATGGAAACTTTACTGCCGCGTCACAGACTATTACGCCTTCGGACTATGCAGCGCTGCGGGCATATGCAAATGACAAGATAAAAGAATTTGGCCGCAGAATCCTTACGGGGGATATTACAGTGGATCCTTACGAAAAGGGACAGGCTTCCTCCTGCCGCTATTGCCCGTACAGATCAATATGCGGTTTTGACAAAAAGATTCCCGGTTATGAGATGAGATCACTGGAGCTTACGGACGATGCTGCCAAAGATCTCATAGTAAACATGTACAAAGCAGACCAGTGATTTGAAATACATGTGAAAGTGAAGATTATGGTGAAAAATTAAATCTAAAATAAATAATTACGAGGATATATGGGAGTAACATTTACTGAAGAACAACAGGCGGTAATTGACGCCAGAAAATGTAATATACTGGTTTCCGCAGCAGCCGGCTCCGGAAAGACAGCTGTGCTTGTTGAGAGAATCATTCAGATGATCGGTTCCGATACGGATATCGACCATCTTCTTGTGGTGACTTTCACAAAGGCAGCTGCTTCGCAAATGAGGGAAAAAATAACAGCTGCCATACAGGAGAGACTTTTAAAAGATCCTGACAACAGGCACCTTCAGAAGCAGGAAACGCTTATTCACAATGCTCAGATCACAACCATAGACTCATTTTGCCAATATGTCCTTAGAAACAATTTTAATGTAATTGGAATTGATCCTTCATTCCACGTAGGGGACGATGGAGAGATGCGTCTTTTGCAGGAAGAGGTAATGTCGCAGCTTCTTGAAGAAGAGTATGCGCTGGCATTTGAGAATCAAAATGGTGATGGCGAAAATACAGATGTTCAGGAAAATGAGGGCTCGGATTTTCTGTACTGTATGGACTATTTTGGCACAGGTCATAATGACAGGAAGGTTGAGGAATATATTCTGCAGCTTTACAGATTTGCTATGAGTATGCCCTGGCCTGAGGATTGGATAAATGAGAGAGCATCCGACTATGATGTGCAGGGGCGTGAGGCTTCTGAGCTTTCTTTTATACAAAGCTGTGTATCTCTGGCAAAGCTGCGCATAAAAGAAATGCTTTTAAATCTTGAAACTGCAGAGGCTGTTTGCTGCGAAAGTGACGGCCCTTACAGCTACGGACCAACTCTTGACAGCGACAAAAGTGCAGTGGAAGCGCTTCTTCGATATGATACCTACGATGACCTGTTTGACGGTCTTCGGACCACTTACTTCGAAAAACTAAAGCCCATAAGGGATAACAGTGTAAATCCTGACAAAAAGGAATACGTTCAAAAGCTGAGGGACAAAGTAAAAAAGGAAGTGCAGAACCTGACCAATGTTTATTTTGCGCTCCCTCTTGAAACGTTGATTGATCAGATGAAACTTTGCGACAGGGCTGTTAAGGAACTTTGCAGGCTTACGCTTAAGTTTAAAGCTCTTTTTGATGAGAAAAAGAGGGAAAAGCAGATAATTGATTTCTCTGATATGGAACATTTTGCGCTGCAAATACTGGTGGAACATCCATCAAAAGAAGAGTGTGAAGGCCTTTCCGTAAATGAGATAATCGATAAATGCCGCCCGTCCACTGTGGCTTACGAATACAGGGATTATTACAAAGAGGTGCTGATAGATGAGTATCAGGACTCAAATAATGTCCAGGAGCTTATCCTTAAATCAATTTCCGGTGATGAGCCCGATGTATCTGAAAGATTCATGGTAGGTGATGTTAAACAAAGTATTTATAAGTTCAGACTGGCAAGACCTGAGATCTTCATGGAAAAGCTTGACAGTTACAGAAAGGAAATCGGATCAAAGAATCGTCGCATTGACCTGCACAAGAATTTCCGAAGCAGAAAAGAAGTTCTCGAGATAACAAACTATATTTTTGAAAAGATAATGGGAAGAGACCTGGGAAACGTGGACTATGACCTGGATGCCAGGCTGGTTACCGGGGCTGTCTATGAAGAACCTGTGATGAATGTGGACCCGGAAATAATAATGTTTGATGCCGCAAACGACCCGGGGAGCGAGCTTTCCGATTATGATCCCAGGGAAAAAGAGGCTCTTGTAATATCAGAGCGTATCCATGAGCTGATTAGAGAGAACAGGGAGCTTAAATACAGGGATATTGTTATACTTTTGAGATCGCTGTCAGGATGGGATGAGGTCTTTAAGAAAGTACTGGAAGATCAGGGCATTCCGGCTTACATAGAGTCCAAGAGCGGATACTTTGATGCCGGTGAAGTTGCCACAATGCTTGATCTTCTTACTATCATTGATAATCCAAGCATAGATATTCCACTTGTAAGTGTTATGCACTCGATAATTGGTGGCTTTTCCGATGAGGAACTGGCGGATTTGAAGATTCTTACAGGCTCTGATGAGGATGCCTCGTTAGAGGACTCTTTTTACTGTGCACTCAAGGCTCTTCTAAAGAAAGGACGCCCTGATACGCATTTTTATGAGGATGGGACAAAGACAGAAAAGGCCGTGGCTATTTCTGAAACCGACAAGCTTTTGGAAAAGGTTTTAAAATTTGTTGAGTTCATAGAGGATCTTCGAACAAGGTCGGTTTATACGCCTGTCCATGAGCTTTTGCAGTATATTGTGGCATCCACCGGCTTTGATAACTATTGTCTGGCGCTTCCTCAGGGAAGCCAGAGAAAGGCAAATCTTGATCAGCTCCTTGAAAAAGCACTTGCCTTTGAAAAAACGTCATTTAAGGGACTTTTTCATTTTGTCAGGTATATAGAGCACATGAAAGTTGTGCAGGTGGACTACGGCGAAGCAGGAATACTCGACGAAAATGCCGATGTAGTCCGCATTATGAGTATTCATAAGAGCAAGGGTCTTGAATTTCCAGTTGTTTTCGTGGCAGGAACCACTAAGACCTTCAATAAGATGGACACCCTGGGAGATCTAGTAGTTGATATGGATCAGGGGCTTGGAGTTAAGTGCATTGATTTAGAGAACAGGGTTAAGTATGACACGCTTAAAAGACTGATGATCTCCGATAAAATGCAGATCGACAATATCGGTGAGGAACTTAGGGTTTTATACGTTGCACTTACAAGGGCAAAAGAGAAGCTTATAATAACAGGCTGCGTAAAAGGTCTTACAGATGAAATAACCGCGGATTTAAAGGCTCTTCCGTTGATTTCGAAGGCCGGAGCTCTTTTGCCGTATTCAAACAGGTCATCGGCCGGAAGCTATTTTGAAATGATCCTTTTATCGGTGATAAGGCATCCGGCTTTTGAGAAAGTTTTGGATAAGCTGGAAATTGCGAAGGATATTTATCTTTCATACATTGATAAAACAGGGATTAAAGAGAATGTAAGCCCGGGAGGCGATAAGACAGGCGGGATTCCTTCCCTTAAGATCGAAGCGCTTTCTGACGACGAGATTGTTGCAGCCATGATAAAAAGGGATGTGCAGGCTCTTGTCAGGAAAAAAGAGCTTGAGGATAATACGATTTCTTTTGACAATGATCTTGCAGATCGCCTTGTTGCTAAATTTGAGAGCAAATATGCATATGAGAGTCTTAAAGGTCTTTTCACAAAAACCACAGTTACGGAGCTGAAAAAGCATAAACTGGAGGAGATGGGAGAAGACTTCAACACCTCTGAAATGGAGTTTGATGCTGACTATGGGGATGAGACAGCTTATGTTAATGAGGACGAAGACGCAGAAGATGCAGAGAAGGCGCAGACCGGCAATGAGAAAAATAAGCTCTTTGGCGAGAAAAAACTCACCGGTGCAGAGCGTGGTACGGCCTATCACAGAGTCATGGAAATACTGGATGATTCCATCTATGGCAATGAGAAGCTCATGAATGAAGCGGCTTTGAAGGGTGATGTTTCAAAACGGCTCTATGCCTTTCTTTGCGACATGACAGATAGGGGAATGATACCCAAGGAGTACAAAAAATGTGTCTGGACTCACGACATAAATACTTTTCTTTCCACTAATCTGGCTCAGAGAATGGGAAAAGCCTTCAGAGAGGGAAAACTTATGAGGGAAAAGCCCTTCATGATGGGAATATCCGCTCATGAGCTTGACCCAAAGTTCCCGGAGGAAGAGATGGTACTGATCCAGGGAATTATCGATGCCTGGTTCTATGAAGGTGATGAGATAGTTCTTATGGATTACAAGACCGACAGGGTAAAAGAGCCTTCGGAGCTCATAAGACGTTATCAGATACAGCTTGACCTTTACAAGAGAGCGTTGGAGGCTGCTACGAAGAAGAAAGTAAAAGAGGTTTACATTTATTCCTTTGGTCTGGGCTGTGAGATAAAAGTGTGAGAATCACATACTTACATGGTATATGAACCGCCCTGCAATTGATGATTTCGAAATATTCTAATTGCGAAATCATCAATTGCAGCCGGGCTCAAAATATACGTTGTAAGATGCAAATGGATATTATTTAAATTGTGTTATGACTGCTGCTCCCCGGCGGCTGCTGCAGCGGCAGCGGCTTCTTTTTTTGCTTTTATGGCAGCTACTACCTCGGCGAGGTTAGGGCTTTTTCTCTCGAGCTTTTCACCGGTCTGGAGTTTGAGGAAATCATCGTACTTGGGATGTGGGATTACGTAGAACTGATCCTCCTCGATGGCCTTAAATACCATTTCGCCGTGACCCTCAAGAGGAAGTCCTGTCTCTATTACATGGTTGAATTCTTCAATACCCTTCTTGTACTCTTCACTCTGATAATAAGGATCTGATTCATCCTTAAATCTTTCAGGGCGGTAAGACTCACTCTGATCAAGATGTGTCTGAACGTATCCCGGGCAGAAAACTCCCATGGCGATGTTTGCACCTGCAGCCTGAAGCTCATAGTTTATGCACTCTGAAAGTGAGAGAGCAGCGTGCTTGGTTGTATAATATGGTGCCATGCCAAACCAGTTCATAAATCCAGCAGCGGAGCAGGTATTCATGATATTGCAGTGTGTTCCCTGCTTCATCATTACAGGAATTACCTGACGCATAAAGTATACATGGGACATGAGATTGGTCTGAATGATCCACTCCCAGTCTCTCAAAGGAAGATTCAAACCGCTTCCGGCTACTGCCACGCCGGCATTATTCATAAGAAGGTCGATCTGACCGTATTTTTCCAAAGTGGTCTTTACAACTTTCTCTGTTTCTTCATACATACTTACATCTGCAGTGATAAGTGTAATATCTTCTGCTCCAAGTTTTTTTGCAAGTGCCTCGATTTCTGCAAGATCATCACCTGAGATATCCACAGCGACAATCTTCATTCCGCGTTTTGCGGCCTCTTTAACAAATTCTTTGCCAAATCCGTTGGCTGCACCGGTAATAATAGCTACCTTTCCCTTAAAATCTTTCATAATACTTCTCCTGCTGCATGTTCTTTAGAACATGTAATTTAAAAAAATGTTTTTTGGATGACAAAAGACTACTATAGCAAAAAAATATGAGATGTCAATGCTAAAAAAAGTAAAAAAATATTAGGAAAAAGCGGAAACTTTTATAACTTAAGACGTTTCCGGGATGAGTTTTCACATAAAATGTGTTGACATAATTGAAAGTGGATTGTTTAATGTAGATGGTATGAATTTTGAAGTGCTTTTGCGCTTTGACAGATTACATACCAAAAAATAATAGAAACCGCTAGGGGAGCACTGCTGAGAATGTACGTGCAAATGCGCGTCTTACCCTTATTACCTGACACGGATAATGCCGGCGTAGGGAAGCAATGATACTTTTTTAGCTTTGGAACAGTGATTTCGATGCTAAGAAAGTGTGAAAACAATAAGAGTCTTAGAATCTCCTTTGAATGCGGTAACCTTAAGGGAGGTCTTTTTTTATGAGTCTGTTTTTGGAAAAAGTAGTAGAAGATGGTTATGCAACCTACAACATTACAAGGGGTGGATATTTCCTCGTTATTGTCCTGATGCTTGCAGCTGTGGCACTGGTTAGTTATTTCACCAATGCAGACGGCAAGGGGAAAATGAGCATCAAGCAGATTACATTTTCTGCACTTTGCCTTGCACTTGCATTTGTAATGTCAAACATCAAGCTTTTCAAGCTGCCAATGGGCGGAAGTGTTACTCTTTTCAGTATGTTCTTTATCTGCTATATCGGATATCTCTATGGCCCTCGCGTAAGCCTTTCAGCAGCATTTGCTTACGGCCTTTTGCAGATGATAATCGATCCGTATATCATCAGCGTTCCGCAGCTTCTTTGCGACTATATCCTTGCATTCGGAGCTCTTGGTCTTGCCGGATTTTTCTATGAGAAGAAGCACGGAATGATCATAGGTTATATCGTTGGTATATTTGGCAGATTCTTGTTCTCAACGCTTTCAGGAATAATCTTCTTTGCGGATTATGCACCGGAAGGAATGTCACCTGTTGCGTACTCTGTAGTTTACAATGGCTCTTACATTGCAGCAGAGGGAGTTCTTACAGTAATAGTTCTTCTTATTCCCGCTGTTCACTCAGCACTTAACAGGATTAAGATTGAGGCCAATGAAAAGAGTCTTAGCAAGGAGCTTAAAGTCGGCTGAAATCAGAAGCGTTTTTTTGCCCGGATTAATTGCTTTCGGTAATATATTTTGCATACTTCTGAGCGTTCTTGGCGCTAAGATGTGCAATGACCTTTGTTCCTTCCGGAAGATACTCGGTTGATTCCACCACGGATGATGAGGTTATCGCGTTGAGTATACCGCCCTCTGAATAGGGCAGCAGCAGCTCGCAGAGAGTATCGCCGCTTTTTAGGGTTTCCTCTATGAGATCGATCAGAGCGTCAAGACTCTCCTTGGATTTGGCATAAATATAGGCTCTGTCATCATTTACTCTCGGAACATCCATAACGAGTTGAGAGGCTTCTTTTTGCTGATCCTGGACAATATCGGATTTATTGAACACATAGAGCACGGGAATATCTCCGGCACCAATCTCTGCAAGGGTATCCCGTGTTACATCCATGTGATGGCGATACTCCGGGTCTGAGAAGTCTATGACTTCAAGGATAAGATCGGCGTATTTTGCCTCCTCAAGTGTTGAGCGGAAGGCCTTTACCAGGGTATGAGGGAGCTCACTGATAAATCCGACGGTATCGGTCAGAAGGAAAGGCCTGTGTCCCGGAGCGGATATTCTTCTGACAGAGGTATCAAGTGTGGCAAAAAGCATATCTTTTTCCAGCACTTTTTTGTCTTCAGAGTTTTCTCCGCCATACAGGGAAAGAAGATTGTTCATGATAGTTGATTTACCGGCATTTGTGTAGCCTACAAGGGATATCTTGGGTTCGGAAGAGGAAAGTCTTCTGCTCCTTTGGGTATCCCTTTCTTTTTCAACGTTCTCAAGCTCCCGCCTGAGTTCGCTCATGCGGTGTTCGATTCGTCTCCTGTCCAGTTCCAGCTGTTTTTCTCCGGAACCTTTATTCGACAGTCTGCCACTGCCTCCTCCCTGCCTTGAGAGGGAAGATCGCATACCTACTAGCCTTGGAAGCATATACTGAAGCTGAGCATATTCCACCTGAAGCCTGGATTCGCGGGTTTTTGCTCTTTTGGCGAATATCTGCAGAATAAGGCCTGTTCTGTCAATTACCTCTGTATCCAGTATCTTTTCAAGATTTCGTATCTGCATAGGGGAAATGTCATCGTTAAAAATGATGATATCCGCGTCAAATACGTCTATTGAATTTTTGATTTCTTCGACCTTTCCACTTCCCACAAAGGTACTTCTGTCGGGGGAGGGGAGATTTTGGGTTGTAACTCCAACAACTTTGATATCCAGGGCTTTGGTCAGCTCTTTAAGCTCGTTCATTGATCTGTCAAATTCATCGTCGTCCTTTTCAGTATTAAGACCCACGAGAATTGCCCGGACCTGCTTTGTATCTTCTATTATCTGATGCATTTCGTTTTTCATATTTGTCCTTATTTCAATGTGTAGTGGCAAAAAGGCGCATGATATGGTCAATATCATGCGCCTTTTTGATGTAATTAACATAAATCAACCTGAATTACAGCAAATGAATTCCGTTCTTGTCACATTCTGCAAGCATTTCATCGGGCCAGATTGAGCATTGAACTTCACCGATGTGAGCTTTTCTTAAGAAGAACATGCAGATTCTGGACTGGCCGATACCGCCTCCGATGGTGTAAGGAAGCTCCTTATTAAGAATTGCCTTCTGGAAAGGAAGCTCTGCTCTTTCGGTACAGCCTGCCTTCTCAAGCTGTGATTTAAGTGAATCCTCATCAACTCTGATACCCATACTTGAAAGCTCAAGTGCAATATCAAGAACAGGGTAGTATACGATGATGTCTGCGTTGAGCTGCCAGTCGTCGTAGTCAGGGGCTCTTCCGTCATGCTTCTCTCCTGAAGCAAGTTCATCGCCGATCTGCATGATGCAAACAGCACCCTTTGCCTTTGATATGTAATACTCGCGCTCCTTGGGAGTATTGTCCGGGAACATGTCCTCCAGTTCCTGAGTGGTTATAAAGAAGATGTCATCAGGAAGAAGTTCTTCGATATAATCGTACTGGATTGACATGAATTTTTCGGTCTTTCTAAGTACTTTGTAAACGTCGCGTACAGTCGCCTTCAGGAAATCAAGATTGCGGTCCTCTTTTTTGATAACCTTCTCCCAATCCCACTGGTCTACAAAGATTGAATGAATATTATCGGGAACCTCATCACGTCTTACAGCGTTCATATCGGTATAAAGGCCTTCGTAGACATTAAATCCGTATTTCTTGAGGGCATATCTCTTCCATTTCGCAAGAGAGTGCACAATCTCAGCCGGACGTTCATTTTCATTTAAAATATCAAATGATACCGGACGTTCAACGCCGTTAAGGTTGTCATTGAGTCCTGATTCGGGGGTTACAAACAAAGGAGCTGTAACACGCTGAAGATTAAGCCTTGTAGCAAGCATTCCCTGAAAGAAATCCTTGACAGTCTTGATTCCAACCTGTGTATCATGAAGATCAAGGCTTGATTTATAGCTTTTGGGTATCTTAAGATTTTCCATTCTTATACTCCGATTTCCGTGTTTTTACTAATAAACATATTAAAACCAAGACTTTCTTATTGCAAGAAGAAATTAAATGATATGGGAGTCGAAAACAAAAAGGTTTGCCAAATTGGGAAAAAGACTCCGGTTATGGAGTAATTCATATATCATGTGCAGAGAAAAAAGGGAAAATCGCGATAACGATTAAGTGGCAGTATTTGAGCAAATGTTAGCAAAATGTAAGTAGTTACACAAAGTTCGATTTTTCGTCACAGTTTCTTCACAAAAATCTATTTACAAATAAATCTGTTTTATGTATATTACTCGAATATAAGTAATATATGAAATCCATTTTTGATTAATTTTGGATGTAATTTCCTCTGGGAGAAAGGAAGTGGCTATTATGTTAGGAAAAATGAAGAAGCGCATTATGCTTAAACCTGCACAGGTGGAAGAGTTTGTTAACGCTGCTACCAAATGCGATTTTGATGTTGATGTATACTATAATAGATATGTTGTTGACGCCAAGTCTATTCTGGGAGTATTCGGTTTGGATCTTACCAAACCCCTTACTGTAGAGTACAGCGGCTCAAACGAGCAGTTTGAACACTATCTTAAAGGCCTTGCTATTGCAGGCTGAAGTGCCAGTTGAGAATGTAGTTGCTGCTCAGACAAAAAATGCGCTCTATGCTTTGCATTTCGTGAGAAAATGATTCATGAACGAGCTCTCCACGGCATATTATATATGTTCTTGTATTTTCTATTCAGGAACATATACAATATGTTGTGGGGAGTTTTTGGTATATGGAAATTAAAATTTCAATCCGCGGCCTTGTGGAGTTTTTATTAAGGAGCGGAAATATAGACAACAGAATACATCAGGGACCATCAGATGCCATGCAGGAAGGCAGCAGGATACATCGCATGATCCAAAAGAGCATGGGACCTGACTATCATGCAGAGGTTCCTTTAAAGTTCACTTATAAGGCCAATGGTTATGACCTTTGCATTGAGGGCAGAGCCGATGGAATACTGGACAAGTACTTTGACGATGATAATGCTTATGATGCTCAGGAGAGCTTTATTGCTTCGGCAAAACCATCTCCAATGATAGATGAGATTAAAGGCACATACAGAGAGCTGGCCAGGATGAAAGAGCCTGTGGCCGTTCATCTTGCACAGGCCAAATGCTATGCTGCGATTTACAGTACGATGAAGCATTGCCCGAACATAAACGTTCGTATGAGTTACTGCAATATTGAAACAGAGGAGATGAAATATTTCGACTCCTCTTATTCTTATGCGGAAATAACGTCCTGGTTTAAAGAACTTGTCAGCGCATATCTCAAATGGTCTGATTTTGAATATAATTGGGCTATTCTCAGAACATCCTCCATAAAAGCGGTACAATTCCCGTTTCCGTACAGAGACGGACAAAAAGATCTGGCTGCGGCTGTTTACCGAACAATTGTCCATCAGAAAAAGCTTTTTCTCGAAGCTCCCACAGGCACAGGCAAAACTATAACAACTGTTTTTCCAACGGTTAAAGCCATGGGAGAGGGGAAAATATCAAAGCTCTTTTACCTTACAGCAAAGACCATAACAAGAACTGTGGCGGAGGAGTCTTTTAATATCTTAAGATCCGGTCAGGGGCTCAGGTTTAAAACTGCCACCATAACAGCAAGAGACAAGATATGTTTCCTTGATGAAGACATGAGGAACTGTAATCCGGAAGCCTGTCCTTACGCAAAAGGCCATTATGACAGGATAAATGATGCTATTTTTGACCTTCTGACAAATGAAGATTCTTTTGACAGGGAAAAGATTGTGGAATATTCCGAAAAACATCAGGTCTGTCCGTTTGAAATGTCTCTCGATATGAGCTTATTTGCGGATGGAATCATATGTGATTACAACTATGTATTTGATCCCTTTGTATATCTCAGAAGATTTTTCGCTGATGGAATAGGCGGCAAAAAAGATTATGTATTTCTGGTGGATGAGACCCATAATCTTCTTGACCGCGGAAGGGATATGTACAGCGCGGTTCTAAGGAAGGAGAGCTTCCTTGAATTAAAGAACACAATAAAGGAGTTTCACCCAAAGATCGCCGGGAATCTTGAAAAGTGCAATAAGGCTCTGCTTGAACTTAAAAGACAGTGCGACGGTTGCCGGGTGATGAACTCTATAGAAGGCGTCATAAATCCGCTAAACAGACTCTCAGGAATAATATCGGAATATCTTGAAAATCATCAGGAGGGGCCTTGCAGAGAGGATATTCTACTGTTTTATTTCGATATTTCCAGATTCCTTACTATATATGACCTGTTGGATGATCATTATGTGATTTACAGCGAATTTGCGGAAAACGGTGACTTTTTGCTTAAACTGTTCTGCGCAGATCCCTCAAGAAACCTGGCTGGCTGTATGGATAAGGGAAAATCATCTATTCTTTTCTCAGCCACATTACTGCCTATACAGTACTATAAAAAACTGCTGGGAGGCACGGATGAAGACTTTGAGGTGTACGCAAAATCTGTTTTTGACCCTTCAAAGCTCGGGATTTTTATCGGTAGTGATGTAACAAGCAAATATTCGGAGAGAGGCGAAAACCAGTATTTGAACATTGCCTCGTACATAGACAGCGTTACTAAGGCAAGATCCGGCAATTACCTGATATTTTTCCCTTCCCATCAGTTTCTGGAAGAAGTTTATTATGCCTATGAGGAAAACTTCTATGATGAGGAAAAAACGGAACTTTTGGTGCAGAGGGATTATATGAGCGAAGAGTCAAGAGAGGCCTTCTTAGACAGGTTTTCTGTGGGCAATAATCTTGACCTTTCAAGCATTATCCACATGGATCTTGAAATTGAGGACGACAAGAATGTTTTGGGATTCTGTGTGATGGGTGGAATTTTCAGTGAGGGAATTGACCTTAAATATGACAGTCTGATTGGGGTAATCGTTGTCGGAACGGGAATTCCCATGGTATGCAACGAGAGAGAAATATTAAGGGGCTTTTTTGAAAACAGGGGTGTTGACGGTTTTGACTATGCATATCGATATCCGGGTATGAACAAGGTCCTGCAGGCAGCAGGCAGAGTCATAAGGACAGAGGAAGATGAGGGAGTCGTAGCCTTATTGGATAACAGATTTAATCAGGGAAGCTACAGATATCTTTTCCCAAGAGAATGGAAACAGGTAAAAACTGTTATGACTCGAACGGTCAAAAACGAGATATCCCGCTTCTGGAGCGGAAGAAAGGGATAAAAAAATACAATTTTTCTCTTTAAAAACTCAAAAATTAAAATAGTGGTTAACATAGTGCTACAATTTCAATATTTATGTTAACCGCAATTCGAACTGAATTGTGTCAATTGTTCGAAAAATAGTATGTTAAATCAGAAAACTGATAAAAAAGATTTAAATAAATGACGAGTGTGTCATGTGGATAACTCTGTGGAAATTGGGGATTATTTTTAAACGATGAAATGCAAGGCCAGTAAACTGGGGCTTTTCAATAAGTCGTAAAATTGAACATGGAAACGAGCAAAAATAATCATCTGACTGATACAGTCAATACATATATGTAAACCACAATATTGTATGACACGCGTGTCATAAAAGTTCTGAAAAAACCCACTGTTTAAGCCTTTTTTGCTAATTTTATCAGTTTTATTGCAACGATCCTCAACAGAGTTGTAAAATAAAGTAGTATCCTGATTTGCAAAGAGGGAGTTCATATATGAATATTGAAAACTATGATCAGGAAGTAAAAGACCTGAACAAGGAAATGCTTGCCGCCAGGTCCAAGCTTACCCAGGACTATATCAGTATCTGTACAAAACTTGTCAGGAAAGCCAAAGAGATTGATGACAACAACCTTTTGGGCTATGCATACTACTATTTGTCAGATGCTTATTATCTTTTAAGTAACGATTATCGTAAGTTTAACAGCAATCTCCTGAATGCAATTGAATACCTGCAGATAGGCGGGGATGCGGAGCATCTTGCAAGGTGCTACAACCTGCTTGGAATTGATGCGCTCAATCATGGCAATACAGAACTGGCGCTGGATTTCTTTTACACCGGGCTCAACTACCGGGACGAGATCGAGGAGACCGGAATCCCCGGATTTATGGAATTTAATATGGGCCATGTCTATGACAAGCTGGGCGATGTGAAGGGAGCGCTTTCCTGTACTCTTTCTGCGGACAGAGCAATCCGCAAGAATAAGAGCGAGAGCCTGTATTACAGGAATATCCTCTACTGTTACTGCTTTGAAGCAGACTGTTATATTAAGCTCAAAAAGGCTGACGGTGTGCAGAAATGCCTGAATGCTATTGATAAGCTTGGAAAGCAAAAGGAATGTAATGCAGATTTTATCAACTCCTATGCTGTTATCTATACCAGAATGAAATGCTATCATTTCCTCGGAGATAAGGAGCGGTTTAAAAAGTACGCTGACATGATCATGGGACTTATTGTGGATGGAAAGTATACCCTTGATAACATGGAAGATGTATTTACCACTGCCAGGTTTTTTATGAATATAGGCATGCAGCGTGAAGCTAAGGATATAGTAAAGTATTCTGAAAAAACCTTAAGTGATTACAATATTTCAAACTTAAAGCTTGACCATGCGAGACTAAGGTGTGAGCTTTCTGCAGGCAGCAGTGCCACTGAGGAAGGCGTAAAAGCCCTTGAGGATTTTTATAAGTACTCTGTGGAGTATGAAAAAGAGAGGATCATCAATTACCAGTTCTTTGCCAATATCCGCAAGAAACTGGCAGATGCCGAAAGAGAGAACCTGGCTCTTTCAAAGCAGGCCGAGACGGACTCTCTGACCGGACTTGGAAACAGATACGCCCTTAATAAGTATGCTGATTCGGCTTTTGACGTTGCCTTTGAGAAAAAGACATCTCTTGCGGTGGAAATTCTTGATGTGGATGACTTTAAATACTATAACGATACATTTGGCCATCAGAGTGGTGATACCTGCCTTAAGAAGATTGGAGAGATCATTTCCGATATTTGCCTGACGAACGAGAAAATCAATGCGTACAGGTATGGCGGAGACGAGTTTGTGATTATTTACGAGGGAATGACTGACGATGAGGTTTTGAAATATGCCCATGATCTCAGAGAAAACGTTAACAAACTCAGGATTTCCTCCAATCGCAGCAATCAGGAAGCGACAATCAGTGTTTCACAGGGTATCAGGAATTCTGTTCCCACAGAGACCAATAAGCTTTGGGATTACATGCATGCTGCAGATCTGGCTCTCTATGAGGTAAAAGAGAACAAAAAGGGCGACATCAGTCTTATCCACAAGGTTGTGCATCCGTTAGAGTCGCCTTGATATGAAAAGTCTTGACACTTGTTTTTTTTGATATTATATTAGGAAAATAAAAACATACTAAAGGTTATGAGAAAGAGGAGTACATATTGTACCGAGGTTTACAGAAAAAACGCTCATTTGCTGAGAGGGCGTTGACTTAGGCGATATGGAAGGTAGCTGTTGAACCGGACACCCAGAACGGGTAATATATTTATCCCATAAGTGTCCCCGCGTGATCTGCGTTAACGGATCAGGTATTTGAGAGTCCTTCGGATTTTCAGATGCTGTAATGAGGCAGAAAATTCAGGTCACTGGTTTTTCTGTGAACTAAGGTGGTACCGCGTACGTAATAATACGCCCTTAGCAGTCGAAACAGATTGCTAAGGGCTTTTTTAATGCTCTTGGCAATGCACTTATTTCTTGAAAAGGAGAACACTATGAAGAAAGAACTTGAAAAGACCTATGATCCTAAGGGTATTGAGAGACGTCTTTACTCCAAGTGGGAGGAAAAAAAGTACTTCCATGCCGAAGTAGATGAGACAAAAAAACCATTTACCATTGTGATCCCACCGCCAAACATTACAGGTAAGCTTCACATGGGCCATGCCCTTGACAACACCATGCAGGATATTCTTATCCGCTACAAGAGAATGCAGGGCTACAATGCACTCTGGCAGCCGGGTACAGACCATGCTTCAATAGCCACAGAGGTTAAGATCATTGATACCTTAAAGGCTGAAGGTATCGACAAGAGAGACCTTGGACGTGAAAAGTTCCTTGAGAGAGCATGGGAGTGGAAAAAAGAGTACGGTGGAACCATTATTTCCCAGCTTAAGAAGATGGGCTCATCCTGCGATTGGGACAGAGAACGTTTCACAATGGATGAGGGCTGTAACGAGGCAGTTACAGAGGTCTTTTGCAAGATGCATGAAAAAGGCTATATCTACAAGGGAAGCCGTATCGTAAACTGGTGTCCTGTTTGTAAGACATCCATTTCCGATGCTGAGGTTGAGTATGAGGAGCAGGCCGGTCATTTGTGGCACATCAAATATCCTGTGATCAACGAGGATGGGTCAGTTTCAAAGACTGATTTTATTGAATTTGCCACAACACGTCCTGAGACAATGCTCGGCGATACTGCAGTTGCGGTTAACCCTGATGATGACAGATATAAGAGCTTTAAGGGCAAGAAGGTTCTTTTACCTATAGTAAACAGAGAGCTTCCTATCGTAGAAGACTCCTATGTTGATATGGAATTTGGCACAGGTGTAGTAAAGATCACTCCCGGCCATGACCCTAACGACTTTGAAGTTGGTAAGCGCCACAACCTCGAGGAAATCAACATCCTCAACGACGATGCCACCATAAATGCTAACGGTGGCAAGTTCGAGGGAATGGACAGATATGCAGCCAGAGAAGCTATAGTAAAAGAACTTGATGAGATGGGACTTCTTGTTGAGATTGAGGATTATTCTCACAACGTAGGAACTCATGACCGCTGCCATACAACTGTTGAGCCTATGATCAAGGCACAGTGGTTCGTTAAGATGGATGAGCTTATCAAACCGGCTGTTAAAGCT
Source organism: Butyrivibrio sp. (assembly GCA_015056585.1). Lineage (GTDB taxonomy): Bacteria > Bacillota > Clostridia > Lachnospirales > Lachnospiraceae > Butyrivibrio. Next base: position 58,815 of record SVFZ01000070.1, read on the forward strand.
GTTAAAGATGGCGAGATCAAGCTTATTCCTCCGAGAATGGAGAAGACATACTTCAACTGGACTGACAATATCCGTGACTGGTGTATTTCAAGACAGCTCTGGTGGGGACACAGAATTCCTGCATATTATTGCGATAAGTGCGGAGAGGTAGTTGTAGCAAAAGAGGCTCCGACAGTTTGCCCTAAGTGCGGTCACACACACTTTACTCAGGATCCGGATACACTTGATACATGGTTCTCATCAGCGCTTTGGCCTTTCGAGACTCTTGGATGGCCACATGACACCAAGGAACTTAAGTATTTCTTCCCTACAGATGTGCTTGTAACAGGTTATGACATTATCTTCTTCTGGGTAATCAGAATGATCTTCTCAAGTTATGAGCAGATGGGAACATATCCTTTCCACACAGTTCTTTTCCACGGACTTGTAAGAGATTCTCAGGGCAGAAAGATGAGTAAATCTTTAGGAAACGGTATTGATCCTCTTGATATCATTGAGAATTACGGCGCTGATGCTTTGAGACTTACTCTTATTACAGGTAACGCACCGGGTAACGATATGCGTTTCTATAATGAAAGAGTTGAGAACAGCCGTAACTTTGCTAATAAGGTTTGGAATGCTTCAAGATTTATCATGATGAACATGCCGGAGGATGCTCCTTCAGCTATTCATCAGGCGATGCCTTCAGGTCTTGAGCCTGTAGATCACTGGATCCTCAGCAAGCTCAATAATACAATAAAAGAAGTTACCGAGAATATGGACAAGTATGAGCTCGGTATCGCTGTTCAGAAGGTTTATGACTTTATCTGGGATGAGTTCTGCGACTGGTACATCGAGATGGTTAAGCCGCGTCTCTACAATTCAGACGATGCAGTTAGCCACGAGGCAGCACTCTGGACACTGCAGACAGTTCTTTTAAATGCATTAAAGCTCCTGCATCCATACATGCCATTCATTACAGAGGAAATCTTCTGCACGATGCAGGATGAGGAAGAGTCAATTATGATCTCTGACTGGCCTGTTTATAAGGATGAGTGGAACTTTGAAGAGGATGAGAAGGCAATCGAGACCATTAAGGAAGCAGTTCGCGGAATACGTAACGTACGTACTCAGATGAACGTTGCTCCTTCAAGAAAGGCTCTTGTATACGTTGTAAGCGACAAGGATGACGTACTTGATATCTTCAGAAAAGGTAAGCTCTTCTTTGAGTCTCTGGCTTATGCTTCAGAGTCAGTTTGCCAGAATGACAAGAGCGGAATTGCTGATGATGCGGTTTCTGTAGTTCTTGCAGACGCAACCTGCTACATTCCTTTCTCAGATCTGGTTGATATCTCAGCCGAGATTGAAAGACTCTCCAAGGAGCAGAAGAAGCTTGAGGGTGAGCTTAAGAGATCTCAGAGCATGCTCAGCAATGAGAAGTTCCTTTCAAAGGCTCCTGCAGAGAAGATTGCAGAGGAAAAAGAGAAGCAGCAAAAGTACCAGCAGACCTACGACCAGATCACAGAGAGACTTGCGCAGCTGAAAGGATGATGGCTTTTTAAGGACGCGCCATAAAGGAGTGATATATGGCTCAGGCCTCCGACGATTTCTTCGAAATCCAATCGGCCTGATTCCATATATGCACTCCATAAAGGCGCTGTCTTTGGATAGCGACAGGGCTTTCAGGAAGCCGGAAGTCTGGGTAAGGTAAAGATAATTTGGCAAGCGGGAAGTCTATGTAAGGTAAAGATGATGTGGAAAGCCGGAAGTCTATGTGGGTGGAAGGTTATGTGCTGAGAGGAAATGTCTGGCAGGTTAGATGAAAGAGTTAAGGTTTTGGGATGAGTGAAGATTTGGAAAGCGCGGTGGAGGAGCTCCTTAAGAGAGCGGATGACAACAAGCCGATAGCTGTTAGTGACTGTGATAGTTTTTTGAACGATATTCCGAGGTTTACGGCAAAGCATGGGATGGAGGAGACTAAGAAGTTCCTTACATTTCTAGGAAATCCGGATGAGAATATGAAGATCATCCATGTGGCCGGAACCAACGGAAAAGGTTCGGTGTGCTGCTATATGCAGTCGGTGCTTTTAAAGGCAGGCTACCGGGTGGGACTTTTTACATCACCGCATCTGGTCAGGATAAATGAAAGGTTTTGCGTTGACGGCAAACCTATAAGTGATGGACTGTTTATTGAAATATTTATTGAGACCTTAAGAAGAATTTGCGAATACAGGGAAGAAGGAGATTTTTATTTCCCTACATATTTTGAGTATCTCTTTTTTATGGCTATGATACTCTATGACGTATATCCTGTGGACTATCTGATACTGGAGACCGGACTGGGAGGAAGACTGGATGCAACCAATTCCGTAGAAAATCCTCAGGTCAGCGTAATAACTGAAATTGGTTATGACCATATGCAGTATCTGGGTGATACACTTGAGGAAATAGCATCAGAAAAGGCCGGTATAATAAAAAAGAATATTCCGGTAGTTTTCTTTGATAAAAGACAAGAGACTACCGAAGTAATAAAGAAAAAAGCTCTTGAGATGGATGCAAGAGCTATTACAGTAAAGAAAGAAGCAATCGAAAATCCGCGCATATGCGGTGAAAACAGTGGCAACAAACACATTGCTTTTTGTTTTAATTCCTTATATGATAAATATGTTGACCTTAACCTGTCGACTTTAGCCATGTACCAGACAGAAAATGCATCAATTGCCATTCAGGCTCTTGAAATCTTAAGGGATCAGGGAGCCGATATCTCTGAACTTGATATCAGAGAGGGACTTATCAGTGCGAAATGGGATGGCAGGATGGAAGAGATAAGGCCGGGAATTTTCGTTGATGGAGCTCATAATATTGACGGAATCAGTGCCTTTCTTGAAAGTACAGGGCAAATAGAATGTGAGGGTAAGAAACTCCTTCTTTTTGGAGTGGCCTCAGACAAGCAGTATCCGGAAATTGTCAGGATGCTTCTTGAAAGCAGACAGTTTGCAGGCATTTACGCAGCGGTTATGGATTCATACCGTTCTGTTTCGGTATCCGATATGAAGACGGCTTTTGAAGACGCCAAGGATGAACTGGGAATAATAGGTCTTCCTATTAAATATTACAGCGACGTTCGGGATGCGGTAACTGATATCATAACCATGAGAAAATCCGGAGATATAGTATTTGCAGCCGGATCTCTGTATCTTGTAGGAGAGATAAAGAGTTTTGTATAAAGAGTTTTTGTATAGTTATTGTTCAAATGAAAAATGCGCACTAGGGTTCGTATTTCGTTAGAACAATTTTGAACTGAGGGGAAAAGAATGATCAACTTTGAAGAGGAGCTTAAGAGATTTAAGCCCAGCCTTGAAATAGAAGATGTTGAAGACATTATATACAATCAGGATCTTGATGATATGTCTGATGTTCTTCTCAAAATGTTAAAAGAAGCCAAAGATACAGATAGTGACCAAAAGAGGACAAAGTAACAATGAAGTGTTATCGTTGCGGGGCTGAGCTGGATAAAAGCGGCGTTTGTCCTTCTTGCGGAACAGACGTCAAATTATACAGAAAAACTGTATGTTTATCAAACGTTTTTTATAATGAAGCATTGGAAAAAGCCGGGGTTCGTGATATGACAGGAGCCGTGGCTTCGTTGCATAGGGCATTAAAACTGGATAAGAACAATATTGATGCCCGTAATCTCTTAGGGCTCATTTATTTTGAGACAGGAGAGATGGTTGCGGCTCTTTCTGAGTGGGTTATAAGTAAGAACCTTCGTCCGGAGAACAATCTGGCCGACAGGTATATGGATATGGTAAAAAACTCTCCTGCTCAGCTCGATACTATAAACCAGACCATCAAAAAATTTAATATTGCTCTTAATTACTGCCATCAGGATGGCCTTGATCTGGCAGTTATCCAGTTAAAGAAAGTGCTTTCCCTAAATCCGGGATTTGTAAAAGCACATCTTTTGCTTGCTCTTTTGTACCTAAAGGGCGGCAACTGGGATAGAGCCAAGATTGAATCACAAAAGACACTTAAGCTTGATACCGGAAATGTGATGGCCAAGCGCTATCTCAAAGAAGCTGACAGTATGCTTCTTCCGGGAGAGAGTGGCAAGCTTGTATCCGATATTGCCGCATCAGAGAGCGATGATGTCATCAGGTACAACAGTGGAAATGAAATGATCATTCAGCCGGTAAAGAAATCGGCAATAACAAGAAGCGGCTCTATTTGGGGAATTGTCCTTGGAGCAGTTCTTGGTGTGGCGGCAGCGTACTTTCTTATACTTCCGCAGAGGATACAGCGTATTAATAGCCTCAATCAGAGCAAGATTACTCAGATCAGTGAGGAATCCGATGCCAAGTCCGCACAGATCAAGGACTATGAACAGCAGATAAATACACTTAAGACGCAGATAGAGGATCTCCAGACCAGAGTGACAGATTATGAAGGTGTGGACAGTACTTCTGCTGCAATGAATTCTCTTATGGATGCAGCTAATGTATATCTTACTGATGCATCAGATATAGAAGGTATGACGGGAGCTCTTGAAAATCTTGACTTAACTGCCATAAGTGACTCTGTTTCACCTGAGTTTACAGGATTATATGATACGCTGATGGAGCTTGTCGGCTCTGACCTTGCAGTATCTTACTATAATACCGGTTATGATGCATATAAGGCAGAGGATTATGAAACTGCAATTTCAAATCTCTCCAAGGCTTATCAGTATGACAATACAAATGTAAATACAGTGTATTATCTGGCAAACTCCTATTACGCAAGCGGAGATATTGATAAGGCTAAGGCCACATATGATGCTGTAATAACTAATTTCCCGGACACGCAGAGTGCATCTGCTGCGCAGACCAAGCTTGCGGAGATCAACAACTCCGGAAACTGATTCCTGAATCAATTTTCGGAAATTCGCAGTACGTGCGGATTTCCGGAATTCCTTTTAAGAAGATTTATATTGCTAGACCAGGTTTGTTATGATTAACTTTTCAGATTTGACTTTTATTTTCAGGTTTTTACCTGTATTCATATTGTTTTTTTATCTGACACCCGCCAAATACAGAAATTATACGCTCCTTTTGGGGAGTCTTATGTTCTATGCAGTGGGTGATCTTAAGCTGTTTCCTGTCCTTTTTATAGCTGTTATTGTGAATTATCTTTTTGCAAAGGCACTTCATGGCGGCGGAAGTAAAGTCCTCTTTGGCTTTGCTGTTGCACTTGATGTGCTTATGCTTGTTGAATTCAAGCTCCTTTCACAGTTTGTTGACAGTTCTCTCATGCCAATTGGTATCAGCTTTTTTACCTTTAAAATGATCTCATTCCAGGTTGATAACTATAGGGGCAGGATCAAGGAGGAACAGTCATTTGCGTCGGTCGCCGCTTTCTTCTGCATGTTCCCTCAGATTGTTTCGGGACCTATCATGAGGTACGAGGACTATCTGAAGAATCCGTTTCTTTTTCAGCAAGAGAACACTATCATAGATTTGGATAAGGAATTTGAAGAAGAGGATGGGAAAAAAAGTCATTTCTCAAACCTTCTTTTGTATCTTGAAAAGATTGAGGATGGTCTCAGGTTCTTTATCCTTGGCCTGGGGATGAAGGTCCTTTTGGCGGATCATCTTGCAATGCTTTGGAAGGACATCGGAACCATAGGCTATGAGAGCATTTCAACACCTCTTGCATGGCTTGGCGCTGTCTGCTACTCATTGGAACTCTATATGGACTTTTGGGGATATTCTCTGATGGCAGCAGGAGTTGGCATTATGATTGGATTTCCTTTTGTTGTCAACTTTGATCAGCCCTATAGTTCAAAGAATGTATCGGAGTTTTACAGAAGATGGCATGCCACACTGGGTTCATGGTTTAAGGATTACATATATATTCCCATGGGCGGAAGCAGAAAAGGCGAGTTTAGAACTGCGATCAACCTTTTCGTTGTATGGCTTATTACCGGATTCTGGCATGGCGTTACCCTGAATTTTATTTTGTGGGGAATGATCATTTTTGTCATAATACTATGTGAGAGATTTGTCGTTTCAAAGCTTCCAAAGCTTTTGGAAAAGATCA
>SVFZ01000006.1 GCA_015056585.1 Butyrivibrio sp.
ATAACCTCTTCAAGAACGTCCCATACTTCCGGCTGAAGCTTGTCTACCATCTTCTTTGCAGCCTTGATATTGTTGGCTTTTTCGTAATCGCAGAGTTTCTTCATAACGAAAGGCTTGAAGAGCTCAACAGCCATTTCCTTAGGAAGACCGCACTGGTATATCTTAAGCTCAGGACCTACGACGATAACCGAACGTCCTGAATAGTCAACACGCTTACCAAGAAGGTTCTGACGGAAACGTCCGGACTTACCTTTAAGCATGTCTGACAGAGACTTAAGTGCTCTGTTACCGGGGCCTGTTACAGGTCTGCCTCTTCTGCCGTTGTCAATAAGTGCATCAACAGCCTCCTGAAGCATTCTCTTCTCGTTACGCACGATGATGTCAGGTGCGCCAAGATCAAGAAGTCTCTTAAGACGGTTATTTCTGTTGATAATTCTTCTGTAAAGATCATTAAGATCTGATGTTGCAAAACGTCCGCCATCAAGCTGAACCATAGGACGAAGATCAGGTGGAATTACAGGGATGCAATCCATGATCATCCATGCAGGATCATTGCCTGACTCTCTGAAAGCTTCTACAACCTCAAGTCTCTTGATAATTCTTGCTCTCTTCTGTCCGCTTGAAGTGTCAAGACCTTCCTTAAGTTCCTGATACTCAGCCTCAAGATCGATAGCCTGAAGGAGTTCCTTTATGGACTCAGCACCCATTCCTGCGCGGAACTTGCCGCCCCACTCCTCTCTGGCATCCTGATATTCCTTCTCTGAGAGAACCTGCTTGTACTCAAGTGTTGTCTCTCCGGGATCAAGTACTATATAAGAAGCAAAGTAAAGTACCTTCTCAAGAACACGGGGAGAAAGGTCGAGAATAAGACCCATTCTGCTAGGTATTCCCTTGAAGTACCAAATATGTGATACAGGAGCTGCAAGCTCAATATATCCCATTCTCTCACGACGTACGCTGCTCTTTGTGATCTCAACACCGCAACGATCACAGACAACGCCTTTATATCTGATCTTTTTGTACTTACCGCAGTGACATTCCCAGTCCTTGGTAGGTCCAAATATCCTTTCACAGAACAGACCATCACGCTCAGGCTTAAGTGTTCTGTAGTTGATTGTCTCAGGCTTGGTTACTTCACCTGCATGTGGGTCATTGTCATTTCTATGAGCCCAGCTTCTGATCTTCTCAGGTGATGCAAGTCCAATCTTGATAGAATCAAATGTCATTGGCTGATAGGTCTGCTGAAGAGAGCTCCCTCTGCCGCTTGACGCTTCATTTATCGCTTTATTCATTGTTGAATCAGACATTCGTAACCTCTTTTCTGTATATTTATCGTTTACTATAAGTTACTTATATGGTGCCTGACCGGTCAAAACCGGTCAAACACTTATTTCCGATTACTCATCTTCAGATGGATCAAAGTCTTCATCAAAAGAATCCTCTGATTCAAAATCTTCTGTTTCTTCAGATACAAGCTCTCCGCTGTCATCAAAGTGCTGTTTGGAATAGCCGTTAGCCTCAAACTGCTCCTGACCATAATCGCGAGCCACATCACCTTCCATCTCGAAACGATAATCAGAGTCTGTATAATCAACGCTCTCCATAATCTCAACTTCAGTATTGTCTTCACGAAGAACTTTAATATCAAGTCCCAGGGACTGAAGCTCTTTCAAAAGAACCTTGAATGACTCAGGTACACCGGGCTCAGGAATGTTATCGCCCTTAATGATTGCCTCATAAGTCTTAACACGTCCTACAACATCGTCAGACTTAACTGTAAGGATTTCCTGAAGTGTATAAGCTGCACCATAAGCCTCGAGGGCCCAAACTTCCATTTCTCCGAAACGCTGTCCACCGAACTGAGCTTTACCACCCAGAGGCTGCTGTGTTACAAGAGAGTAAGGGCCGGTTGAACGAGCATGGATCTTATCGTCAACCAGATGATGGAGCTTAAGGTAATGCATGTGTCCGATAGTTGTAGGGCTGTCAAACTTCTGACCTGTTCTACCATCGCGGAGCTGTACCTTTCCGTCTGATCTGATAGGTACTCCCTTCCAAAGCTCTCTGTGGTCTCTGTTCTCATAGAGGTAATCCATTATTTCAGGATGTACGAGATCCTTGTACTTAGCTTCGAACTCTTCCCATGTGCTGTTTACGTAGTCATTGGCAAGTTCAAGAGTATCCTGAATATCTATCTCGTTTGCACCATCAAAGATTGGTGTTGCAATGTTAAATCCAAGTGCCTTCGCTGCAAGAGAAAGGTGAATCTCCAGGACCTGTCCGATATTCATACGGGAAGGAACGCCCAGAGGGTTAAGCACGATATCAAGCGGTCTGCCGTTTGGAAGATATGGCATATCTTCGATAGGAAGAACTCTTGAAACGACACCCTTATTACCGTGACGGCCAGCCATCTTATCACCAACAGAGATCTTTCTCTTCTGGGCAATGTAGATACGAACTGCCTGATTTACTCCGGGTGAAAGCTCATCTCCGTTATCTCTTGTAAATACCTTGGCATCAACTACGATACCATATTCTCCGTGAGGAACCTTAAGGGAAGTATCACGTACCTCTCTTGCCTTCTCACCAAAGATTGCTCTCAAGAGTCTTTCTTCAGCTGTAAGCTCTGTTTCGCCCTTAGGTGTAACCTTACCAACGAGGATATCACCGGCACGAACCTCAGCACCGATACGGATAATTCCGCGATCGTCAAGATCCTTAAGTGCATCATCACCTACGCCGGGAACATCACGTGTGATTTCTTCCGGTCCAAGCTTGGTCTCACGAGCCTCTGCCTCATACTCTTCGATATGAACAGATGTAAATACATCATCACGAACAAGTCTCTCAGAAAGAAGAACAGCATCCTCGTAGTTGTAACCTTCCCATGTCATGAATCCGATAAGAGGGTTCTTACCAAGACCAAGTTCTCCCTGTGATGTTGAAGGTCCATCTGCTATAACCTGTCCTGCTTCAACATGATCGCCCTTAAATACAATAGGTCTCTGGTTGTAGCAGTTACTTTGGTTAGATCTCTGGAATTTGATAAGATGGAACTCTTCCTTCTCGCCATCATCATATGTCATCTGGATAAGCTTACTGTCTACAAAGTCGATAGTGCCGGCTTTTCTTGCCACTACACATACGCCTGAGTCAACAGCTGCCTTACGCTCCATACCTGTACCAACAGCAGGAGCCTCTGTAGTTAAAAGAGGTACCGCCTGACGCTGCATGTTTGATCCCATCAGCGCACGGTTAGCATCGTCATTCTCAAGGAATGGGATAAGCGCTGTAGCTACTGAGAATACCATACGAGGTGATACGTCCATATACTCAACCATTGTCTTAGGGTACTCGGATGTCTCATCCTTGTAACGGCCAGAAACAGTCTTTCTCTTGAAGTGGCCTTCCTCATCAAGCGGAGTATTAGCCTGAGCTACATGGTAGTTATCCTCTTCGTCGGCAGTAAGGTATTCAACCTCATCTGTAACAACAGGATTTTCAGGATCTGTTCTGTCTACCTTACGATAAGGAGCCTCAACAAATCCATAGTCATTTACTCTTGCATAGCTTGCAAGAGAGTTGATAAGACCGATGTTAGGTCCTTCAGGTGTCTCGATAGGACACATACGGCCATAGTGTGTATAGTGTACGTCTCGAACCTCGAATCCGGCTCTGTCTCTTGAAAGTCCACCGGGACCAAGAGCTGAAAGACGTCTCTTATGAGTAAGCTCACCAAGAGGGTTGTTCTGATCCATAAACTGTGAAAGCTGTGATGAACCAAAGAACTCCTTAACAGCTGCCTGTACAGGCTTGATGTTGATAAGAGTCTGAGGAGAAACCTCTTCGGTATCATGGGTTGTCATTCTCTCACGAACTACTCTTTCAAGTCTTGAAAGACCGATTCTGTACTGGTTCTGTAAAAGCTCACCTACGCAGCGGATACGTCTGTTACCCAGATGGTCGATATCGTCATCATTGCCGATACCATACTCAAGGTGAATATTATAGTTAATAGAAGCAATGATGTCTTCCTTAGTAATGTGCTTTGGAATAAGATCATGAACGCGCTTCTTGATAGTCTCTGCAAGGCCTTCAGGATCATTCTTGGCTGTATACTCTTCAAGGATTTCCTTAAGTACCGGATAATAAACATTCTCGTTGATTCCAAGTTCCTTAGGATCACAATCAATGAAGTTTGTGATATCAACCATCATGTTGGAAAGAACCTTAACGTTTCTCTCCTCTTCCTGAAGAATGACATAAGGAATAGCCGCATTCTGGATCTCTGTCGCAAGGGCTCTGTCAACCTTGGTACCTGCAGAAGCAATCATCTCGCCTGTTGTCTCGTCAACAACGTCCTCTGCAAGAACATGTCCATTAATACGGTTCTTGAAGTGTAACTTCTTATTAAATTTATAACGTCCAACCTTCGCAAGATCATATCTTCTCGGATCAAAGAACATAGCATTGATAAGGCTCTCTGCGCTTTCAACACTAAGAGGTTCACCGGGACGGATCTTTCTGTAAAGTTCAAGAAGTCCGCTCTGGTAATCCGTAGAAGAATCCTTGGAAAAGCTTCCCTGAATCTTGGGTTCATCGCCGAAAAGTTCAAGAATCTCTTCGTTTGTACCTATACCAAGAGCTCTGATGAGTACAGTTACAGGAACCTTTCTGGTTCTGTCTACTCTTGCATAGAATACGTCATTAGGATCGGTCTCGTACTCAAGCCATGCGCCTCTGTTAGGAATAACAGTGCAGGCCATAAGCTGTTTACCGATCTTATCGTAAGTAATATCGTAATAAATGCCGGGTGAACGAACAAGCTGGCTGACGATAACTCGCTCTGCGCCATTGATAACGAAAGTACCTGTCGCTGTCATCAAAGGAAGATCGCCCATGAATATCTCATGCTCTGTAATCTCGTCCTTTTCCTTATTATGGAGACGAACTTTAACCTTCAAAGGTGCAGCAAATGTTGCATCTCTCTCCTTGCACTTCTCAATCGTATTTTTATTCTTGTCGATCTCGTCCTCGCAAAGCTTGAAATCAACAAATTCCAGACTGAGTTTGCCGCTGTAATCCTCAATTGGAGAGATATCGTCAAAGACTTCTTTTAAGCCTTCGTCAAGAAACCACTGATATGAATTCTTCTGTACTTCAATCAGGTTTGGCATCTCCAGGACTTCCTTCTGGCGCTGGAAACTCATACGGATATTCTTACCCGAGCCAGTAGGATGTAATCTGTTTTTTTCCATTGACATTCACCCCGTTCTTTATATTTTTGGTAATTCCTCTTGCATATGCCAAGAAGAATTAGTACAATTTAAAGAGTCTCTTAAAAAAGTGCGCAAAAAGACCCACTGCACCACAATAGTGCATTATCCATTGTAAGCCTAAGCAAATGAATTTGTCAAGGGGTTTTTTTGATATAGTGGAGAACATAAAAATGAAATATGAAAGAGCTAATCAACTACAGTTTTGGCGCTTTTTAGCATTTTTAATTATTTTCCAGTGTCACGCAAGTCAATGGGCGCCATTCCAAATTGATAATATCAGAGCCCTTCTGGGCGTTTTCTTCTTTGTTCTTCTAAGCGGAGCTATGTCTTCATATGCCCTGCACCAGAAAGCTTTCCGCAATGACTCAAAGGGCATTTTGGATCATAAGATCAAAAGTGTTATCAGAGCATATCCGCTATATATAATCACAAATTGCTTTACTATGGCTTATTTAATTCCAATTGATTTAGTTACAAGCCATAGCTTTAAAGATCTCGCCAAAGAATTCATCAATTTTATTCTTACAGCAACCATGCTTCAGCCCTGGTTTTTGAAGACAGAATCCTTTAATGCCACCAGCTGGTACGTCGCATCAGTTTCTTGGATTGGTATACTAAGCATTCCCGTTCATATCTTCTCAGAAAAAAAACTGGGCAGTAAGCGCCCAGTGATTCTAATGTCCATATTAGCATTAGCCGGAGTCCTATATACGGCAATAATGACTTTTGGAGCATCATACATATTAAAGATTGATATTACTACAGTACCAATACTATACCACCCATTAGTCCTGCTAGGGTTGTTCATAAGCGGAATGTCTTTAGGTTTTATTGCCATTATCCTTATAGACAGAGCATCTGAGCGCAAAACCAAAAGTAGCGTATTCACTATGCTTGAAATTATTCTTACCGTTTTATGGCTCTCTCTATTATTCTATCCATCGACAAATATTGGAATATTCCCTGTATTGTCGATCGTGGTTGACTATTTCCTGATCTTAGTCTTTATCTTTGGAAGAGGGAAATTGTCTGATCTATTCAGACTATCCCCTCTTGTTCACCTTGGCAATATTACTTTTGAGACATATTTGGTTCATCAGATTATCATTTTTGCATTTTGCTTTAGAAACGGGTGGAGCAGCTTCTCACGTCTGGGAAATCTGTTCGCACTCTCTTTATGCATGTTTGTCACCCTTGTAATATCTGATTTCCTGCATTCAATGGTAGGTAGACGAACAATGAAATGATACATCACTCACTGTACAGATAGTACACATCATAACTATCGTCACTATAATCCAGCTTTTTCCATAATGAATTAGCAGCTTCCAATCCACTTCTAATCTTATTCGGGTCACATGTTTTGCATGCATACACTATCAGATTGTCATTATCGCTCAAAGCTTGATTTAATGTAACCTTGAAATTATCCTCCATAGTAGAAAAATACATAGGATGCGCATAATTCATTTCAATCTCGCTCTTATACGAAGTCCCTTCCGGATCAACCAACATGGCATTAACTCCGGAGTATTGGGATATATAATCAATCCTTGCTGAATCGTTGTACAAATAATAAGGTTCCAGCCTTTTTTTCCAATGGATACAGCATAATACAGAAAAAGCTATCAGGACTGCACCACATGCATGCGGATTCTTTATTACAAGCTTGGCGGTTTTCCATAATGTCAAAACTATCAGCATGCTTATCATTGGCATAACCGGCATCTGATACCTATCCACAACCCATGGTGATAATGCAGCAACTACAATATAATACACAGCAGCAGGAATCGCTATATAAAAGTACTTTTCATACTCTTTTAATCCACCGTCTTCTGCCCTTCTGATAAGCTTACATGCACTAACAGCTATCCACAGAATCATCAAGGTCATAACACCAGCAATAAGCTTTTTGCTCCCTGCAAACAGTGACATACATAGCCACCATAAATAGCTTTTCAATCTATATATCAGTCCTACCAGTCCAATATTCCCCGCTACATCCTGACCTCTATTTGAAAATAGAACCTGACTTATAGAAAAAGGCCAGACAACAATATAAATCACCCCCGAAGCTATTAAATTTCTGATGTACTTCCTTGGCGAAGTACTTCTTCGCAACATATAAACCACATTCAGAACAACTATAGGGAAAACAAAAAACGCAGCAAAATACTGCGTGAGCATTGCCATAAAAACAACCAGACAATGCTTGACTATTTCATGACTCTCGTTACCATATCCTCTCAGGCACCAGCTTATAGACATATACAATAACAGCGCTAGCCAAAAAGCAAGCATTGCATACATCCTAAAATATGTTGCATTATTCACGAATTCAAAACTCAATCCATAGAATAACGCAGCCGAACATGCTATTAAAGATTTGTCTTCGCCAAGTACAAGCAAAATAATCTTAAATATCAAGACGCACGTAAACAGCAAGAAAAAAATGTTAATAAGATATCCTGTCCATTTTATCGATAGATTCGGAAAAAAGGACGAAAAAGTGTTTAGGAAAAAATAGTATAATGGTGGGTGGACATCTTGTGACAGTATTATGTACATATTCAAATAATTGAATTTTCCCGATGCCCCTGTAGTATATCGTTCAATAACTTCTTCATGAGTTTCCCATCTTTCCACCGGAAATCTCATATCATCAAAATCAGCCACAACATCTGAAAGGTCTGATGTCCTTATACCCTCTAAAATCCTGCTGGCAGATGTACAATACACATTTGAAAAAAGGAACGAACAGGTTTCATCCAAAAAGAATCCATTTTTCTTTTGCATATAAGAATATGAATTAAGAAATACGACACCAATAATCATCAAAACAATAATGACGTTAATAAGATTCTTTTTTACACCACCACTTTTCATAAGTTTTATCTCTTAATTTTTCCAAGTTCTGTCTTTTCAAATTCTGTATCCCTGAACTCAACATGATAAATTCTCTTATAGATAGGAAGTGTCTTGTTAAGCTCAGAAACAAAATCTTTAACTTCTTCCTGAGAATCACTGTCACAATAAACGCCCAAATTAATTCTATCGTCACGCTCAAATGCCAGACACTCTTTAATCTTAGGGCATTTACCTACAAGCCTTTCCAATTCCTCAGGGCTTACATTCTCTCCGCTGGAAAGAATGATTAGGTTCTTCTTTCTGCCTGTGATGTACATGAAGCCATCATCAGCAATATAGCCCAAGTCTCCGGTGTGAAGGAGCCCATCTTTATCCAATACCTCTGCTGTTCCTTCCGGATCCTTGTAATATCCGAGCATAACGCCATGGTAGCGGACACAGATTTCTCCATCAACAATTAGCACTTCGCAGCCATCAACCGGAAGCCCAACTGAATCCATATGATTTATTACGTCAAAGTTACATGTAATATTGCCGGTTGTCTCAGTCATTCCGTAATACTGGCCAAATCCGATTCCATTCTCGAGGAATGTTTTAATAACATCAATATCTGGCTTCGCACCACCCGTGAGGGCCAGCTTAAGACCACCAAGACGTTCTATATGTCCCTTTTTAATGCAATTCTGCCAAAGATTCAAAATGCCCGGAGTAACAAGCCCGATATCAACCTGCTCGCCTTCAAGATCGGAAAGTACGTTCCTGGGATCAGCACTCAGATAAGTTGTAGCTCCCTGTTCAATTCTGTAGAGCCATCCATTGATTCCTGCAACATGATAAAATGGGAAAACATTGTAGACTCTTTTTCCTGAAATTGCTATCTCTTCCTCTGAATAATCATCATTATGGCCCTCTACAACAAATCCAAGGAGGTTGTTTACTGAAAGCATAACGCCCTTTGAAAGGCTTGTTGTTCCCGAAGTAAATATAATAACAGCAAGATTTTCTTTCTCTTCATCTGTAAAATCCTTAAGCTCAAGGCTTCCGTTATTCACGTCGAGCATCTCAGCCTTATCGGCAATCTTAATGTTTGCAGGGGCCTTATCCCTGTACTTATCTTCTACAATAAAGCCGTCAAGATCTGACTTATAGATTGCAGCTGCGATGTTCTCAGGTGTCTCTAGAAAGTTTACCGGGACAATAACACCTCTGCTAAAGAGGATTGCTCCAAGAAGTACCGTGTACTCATAGTTACTGTCAGCCATAATACCAATATGCTTACCGGCAAGATTCCCAAAGGTATTCTTAAGATTATAAGCGCATGCCTTCATCTTATTAAGATACTCTCTGTAAGTCACCTCATAGCTGTTCTCGCCATCAAGATTCTTAAAAGCCGGAGCATCACCATAACTCTCCATAAGTTTCAATAATTCAACCATTTCATATTTCTCCTTTAACACACACAACAACAGTTCTTATTTATAATACTTCTTATACCACTCTGCAAACTTTCTAAGTCCGTCCCTAAGTGGTGTTGACGGCTTAAATCCAAAATCATTGGCAAGCGGAGTTACATCAGCATAAGTAACTTCCACATCTCCAGGCTGCATCGGAACAAGCTCTTTATGGGATTCAAAGTCATAATCCTCAGGAAGCACTCCCGCCCTGATAAGCTCCTGCTGAAGGATATCAACAAAATCAAGGAGGTTTACAGGATCGTTATTGCCAATGTTATAAACCTTATATCTGACTCCGTTCTCATTCTCTGAAGGTGCAACCTGCATTACATTGATGATTCCTTCAACGATATCATCAACATATGTAAAGTCGCGTTTACAGTTCCCATAATTGAATATCCTGATATTCTCTCCCTTAACAAGCTTGTTCGTAAATCCAAAATAGGCCATATCCGGTCTTCCAGCCGGACCATAAACAGTAAAGAATCTAAGCCCAGTGCTTGGGATACCGTAAATTTTGGAATAGGCATGAGCAAGAAGTTCATTGCTCTTCTTGGTTGCTGCATAAAGTGATACAGGATTATCCACCTTATCATCCGTACTGAACGGAATCTTTTTGTTCGCGCCATAGACGCTCGAGCTTGAAGCATA
The DNA here is from genome assembly GCA_015056585.1 of Butyrivibrio sp. Taxonomy (GTDB): domain Bacteria; phylum Bacillota; class Clostridia; order Lachnospirales; family Lachnospiraceae; genus Butyrivibrio. The sequence continues at coordinate 10,259 of SVFZ01000006.1, forward strand.
TACGAGATGTTCAACGCCTTGATAGCTGTCAGTCCTTGCGTCATATGAATGCCTGCAGGCTTCGAGAATATTACAGAAGCCAATAAGATTGGACTCTACATAAGCGTATGGATTGTCTATAGAGTAGCGAACGCCTGCCTGCGCAGCAAGATTAACAACAACCTCCGGCCTGAACTCTGCAAATATCCTGTCGATAATTCCTTTGTCAGCAAGGTTCCCTTTAACAAAAGAGAATCTTTCCTCCCCAGAAAAGTTGTCAGGAAGCCCATACTCGCCAAGCTTCCTGCCGCCCAGATCAAGCATAGCTGCTATATTCTTAAGACGGTCCTCCTTGATTCCAACGTCATAGTAATCATTCAAGCTGTCCAAACCGAGTATTCTGATATCCGAATACTCCATAAGAAGCTCCATGCACAGGTTTGATCCGATGAATCCGCCTGCACCTGTCACAAATATTCTTTTCCCGCTAAGATTAATGTTTTTATCAAGCATTTCTTTTCCCGTCCAATTCACAAATATTTGTCTGCCTTATTTCATATCCTCCGGTTTGGAGTACGAAACCCAATCATAATATGCGTAAAGCGGAGTTTCTCCATCATAATTTCCAAGCCAGCTTTCTTTTCCACTTGCCCATACATCCATATTGATACTGGCCTCGATCTTTGGTATATCACTTGCATGTACCTCATAAGCAAGCACTCCGTCAACATACCAGTAAATCGCATCGCTTGTCCAATAGAAGGCATAGTCATGATACTCCTTGGACGCATCAAATCCAAGATCGTATAAGTATTCATGTCCTCCAACGCCATCGGTGTGATAATTGAACTGAACCTTAGTAGTATCAGAGCCCAAAAACTCAATATCAATCTCTGTAGATTTTCCTGTAGCATCATCTCTGGCATAATTAAAAAACGCTGAAACAACGCCATTGTGACTGATCGGCTTCATCCTTGTCTGATAATACCCATATCCGAACGTCTGATAAGTACGTACTTCCCCTGCTGTAAGATATCCTTTGACCCTGTCAATGGACAGCACCATTTTCCCATCCTTGAACTGTACATTATCAGGGTACCAGATAGCGTCCGGTAGTTCCCCGGATGGCCAGGAAGACTTCATAAAGTTTAAAAACCAAAAGTTACCCAGGTCACTATAAAATGTTGATTTATACTTAGGGGCAGATGCCCGGCTTTCACTGAATCCGGCACCAAACAACACCAAAAGCACCGCCAAAACCAGTATTGAAATCATGCCAACAAATCGCTTCTTCATACCCACACCCTCCTAACCGGTAAGAAAACATAGAAATGTATCATTTAATTCACCGCATCAATAATAAAACTATTAAAACCATAATATTCCGCAAGCGCCTTATTCATCCAGTTCTTCGGATTACCTGGGTCTTCATAATAATAAATATTTATAGTATTCTCAACAGGCTTTGGCATGTCATCCAGGGCAATCTTTACATCAGTTCCTTCAGGAATGGAATCGAGCTTATCTAAAAACGCAACGCATTCCGAATAGTACTCCTGTATTTCGCCATTTACAAGCTGTTTCCTAAGCTCAGTAAACTTATTATCCAAAGCACTTCCAGGCAAAATAACAAAACTGACCATCGCACCTATTAATAGAACTGGTATAACGTATCTAGCCATCTCTCCCAAAATAATTGATAACTCGATTCCCACTACTGCCGCTGCAAAAAGTGTCGTTCCAATCAATATACTGTGCAGGACAAAATCGCATCTGTTATTAAGCCCGTCATAGGCGTTATATCCAAGCGTTGCTGGAAAACAGGCAAACCACATGGCCGCTGGTGATAAAACAGCAGCCACCAGCAATAAAGCATTTGAACGTATGTCTGCTCTACTCTTTTTGTATGCCAATCCGATTATGATTCCCATGACCAGAAAGATAACTGCCACTTCAAAAAAGCATCCTGATACAATAAGAATTTTGCAATTATGCTTACAGATGCGAAAAGAATTCTTTATGGCATCTAATACTTGAAGTCCTTCTCCATATGAACTCTTTCTAAGGAAATTACCGGGGGCGATCGTATTTATCAGTGCCCCTATAAGCCACCATATGAATATATTTCTGCCCTGTTTATCAACCTTTTTATCCTTTGCAGAATGGTATGCTACCGTCAACAACGTCAAATAGCATCCCGCCCCGGCAATCATCAGCGTTCCGCCACATGCCAAAAAGCCTATTATTTTTGAGGCTTTAGCATATTTCTTTTCCTTAAGTCTGTAATAGCGAAAAAGGAATACAAGTCCCAGCAGAAAGAATGAAAAAGGGAAGCCATATGATGTACTGCCTGAATACCAGAAAAAGACTTCCTGATATGTTGTAGTTCCAAGCAAAACAAAGTACAGCAACGCGCTCACAAAAGGAATCAAAAATCTGAATTCTTTGCTTAAATTGCTAAAGAGCTCATAAATCAGCACTATGCCAGATATAATGATCAGCAACAAGTTCAGTATCATAACAACTCTAAGTTGCGTAAATTCCAACCCATTCACCGGGCTCAAAAGTGCCTGAATAAACATGGCAAAGAACGTTCCTTGCCAAGTAAAATAGGTCATGATACTAAATCTAACAGAACTTATCACTCTTAAATGCAAGTTCTCTAAAAATCTTCCAAATGTTACCCCATGAGAAAAATCATCTGCAGACAAAACCGAGTATGCACTTGCCCACAAATAAATCGCAATCATATATACAAGCGCTGCAATTGAGGCCACCATCAGTATTCTTTTTATAATCTGACATTTACGCATTAACCCTGCCTCTTGATTTTCCCGGTTCCGGTCTTTTCAAACTCTTTATCCCTGAACTCAACACCATAGATTCTCTTGTACAAAGGCAGCTTCTTGTTAAGCTCTGCAACATGGGCCTTTACACCATCCTGTACTGATTCATCACAGAAAACAGCCACATGGATTCTGTCATCTTTCTCAAAAGCAATACATTCCTTGACATTTGCATTGGCATACATATATTTTTCAAGCTCTTCAGGGCTTACGTTTTCACCACTTGAAAGAATGATAAGATTCTTCTTTCGACCTGTGATATAAAGATATCCATCTTCATCCAGATATCCAAGGTCGCCGGTAAAGATCATTCCATCTCTGAGGATTTCTTTAGTCTCGTCTTCATTCTTGTAGTAGCCCATCATGTTGCCCCAGTAATTGATACCGATCTCGCCATCAATGATCTTGATCTCTGCATCATCATAAGGGCGGCCTACTGAAGCCATATGATGTTCCATATCAAAGTTGAATGTAGCATTTCCGCCGGTCTCAGTCATTCCATAGTACTGACCAAATGCAATACCATGAGAAGTGATATCCTTAACATCTTCAACACTTACAGGAGCACCGGCTGTGCAAAGGATCTTGACATTACCAAGCTTTTCCATATGGCCTCTCTTGATAGCCTTAAGCCAAAGCTTTAATACTCCGGGAAGAACACAGGCATAGTCGATTTCTTCTCCAATAAGATCCTCAAGAATGTTCTCCGGGTGAACACTCTGATAAAATGTGCAGGCATGTTCCGACCATGTGATAAGAGCCAGGAGTCCGCCAATATGGTACAACGGGAAGTTCGTGTAAACAGGCATTCCGGGATATGGCTCAAAGCCATTTGAATACCCCTTTGGAAGAGCAATCTTCTCACCACCGAAAATATTACCACAGGAAAGCATTACTCCCTTTGAAAGGCTTGTAGTTCCTGATGTATAAACGATCATCATAAGATTGCCGGCTTCATCATCTGTAAAGTCAGCTAAATCAGCCTCCTCTGCATCTCCATCAAAAGCTGCCTCAAAGCCATAGGATTTAACTTCATTTAGGAAGCTGAACTTCTCAAGATCATCAGCAAAAAGGCACTCTGCATCAGAATCCTTGACAGCAAACTTAAGGTTCTCTTCCATCTCGCGGAAATTGAGAGGAATGCATACTGCTCTGCTGAAAATTATGGCCATTACAAGGACAACGTATTCGTAGCTGTTGCCGCCGATAAGGGCAATGTGCTTACCTTCAAGATGGCCTAATACCTTTTCAAGTCTCGTTGAGCATTTTTTAATATCGCTGAGATATTTTTCAAAAGTAATATTATAAGAGTTTTCTCCATCAAGATACCTGAATGCATTAACATCTTTTCCCTGTTTCAAAGTCTCTAAATATTTGTACATTTTTGCCCTCCTTGTAAAACAGAAGCATTGTCACTGTAAAGAATCAACATATTTAATAAAATCAGCCAAGGTTTCAATAGCCATAAGCTTTTTTTCGTTCATCTTAATTGAAAATGTCTTTTCAACTTTTGCGATTATAGACATAATCTCCAATGAGGCAAGATCAAGATCATCCATTAGATTACTATCCATATGGATATCCTCTCTAGGAATATCCGCTATATCCTCGATGATTCCTGCTATTTTTTCAAAAGTCTCGTTCATTTCTGCTCCTCTCTCTGGTATTTATCCATATACCGGGCCTTCATCCAGACATAACCCTTAGTTGCCATATATACTACAATTGTTCTTACCAAAAATATGATAAGGCTCCGCAATGAAACTGAGCCTTTATAAACATTTACAAAATCCATCTGAAGAATTCCACCAAAGCTCATGAATTCTATCGTATGGATACATAGAATATACAAAGAATACCTGCCGACATTTCTCAAAAATCCATATACCCGTCCATCAAATCTGTTAAGACGCAAGAACATGTAAATAATGGCAATTCCAAGCAGGCAACTTGCTATAATGGAGAGCGGTCCAAAAGCATATTCACTGTCGGCCATATTGTTGTTTCCAAACTGGCTCAGGAAAAGCGAAAACAAAATAGTAGCTATTATAGCAGCTATCGTCCTGAATCCTCCGGTAAGTTTCTCAGTGAAAATCTTTTCTTTTTTTGCAAAATAGCCGATGCACACATACAAAGCAGCTACCAGCCCTTGCGAAATGCACCATGGGCAATGTTTTATAAAGCTTAATCCCCATCCCAAACAGGCCGAAGCAAAAGCCATGGCTAAAAGCTTTTTGCCACTAAATCTACCAAGCAGCTCATTAAATACAACCAGGCTTATGAACATAGCCATCAAAAACCATACCGGGCCGCACCAGGATAAGGTAAATCTCTCCATTTCCACCGTTTTCGGAATGCCAAGCAAAAATCCCAGCGTAATCCAAAGTGCCTTCTTTACCGCCTCGCGGAAATATCTGTATCTAAAATAAAATGAAAAAAAGGCTAATACAGCCGAAGCAGCCCCGGTAACCGCATATGGTCTAAGCAGCAGCTCCGCCTGCTTTTTTACACACTTTTTAAAGGTAGTTTTCCTAAAGCCATAGCCACTTAGCATAAAAAGCACCGGCATCATGGTCTCGCCAAAAATTTTCAGAAAGCCGATAAGATAGCCAGACAATAACGAATCTGCCTTTATCCCATCATATAACCCATAAGTGTGGGCAAGCATTACCATTAGCAGTACCACACCCTTTAGAAGGTCAAACATTCCTATGGTATTCTTGATTCTATATTGTCCTTTTTCAAATATCTTCAGGTTTTTCATATCCCTCTTCCAATGTAAACTGTGTAAGCAGGTCTGCAATCTCTTCTTCTGAGCAGAACATCATCACGTCTATAATAGACAAGCTCTGAGTAAAGTCATCCGTGAACTGCTTGTACCTTACACTATCATTCATCTTGACAAATTTAAGTCCCAGTCCATTTTCCCTAAAGAACTGTTGGAAGTATAACCCGGTTCCACCGCTTGCATTATAGTAATCCGTAGCATTTCTCTTTTTGCAATAGGCAACAACCATATGCTCCTTCTTATATTCACCGTCCAAATGAACATCTTTGGAGGTTCTTAAGATAGGTGTTGTAATTCCCAGCTTTTTCGCCGTAAGTCTGTTGGCATTATCAAGAAAATCAGCTAGATTGCGGCCTTCAGGTGTTAGCCCGAATTCAAGTACCTCTTTGACATGTGAATAGGTATCTTCGAAATACGGCGCTTTTGCATAAGAGCTCTTAAGCGTAACAAGAAGCTTATTTACCGTTGCCTCATCAAGCCCCTGCTCATGCTCACATATAAGCCTGTTCTGTGATGCTTTCCGGACAGGGATCCCGAAGTAAAAGGGTTCACCATTGACAAGAATTCTGTTTCTGTTAATGTATCCACCTTTTATATAATTAACATCATCTATTATCAGATATTCATCTACTGCATTCATCAGCTGCCAGTAACCCAAAAATGGGAAAAAATATGGCTGCATTATCCCTATGACCATAATTTCACCTCACTCTTCTGTCATTTCCTTGATCAGATCTTCCAATTCGCCCAACGTAGTGATCCTGGGAAGATCCTCCTCTGAAAACTCTATTTCAAATTCTTCCTCTAATTCCATTACAATTTTTACAACTTCCAGAGAATTGAGTCCTAAATCCATAAGCAAGGATGTATCTCTGTTCATTTTACTCTTGTCATATTCAGTGTGCTCAGACAGAATATCAACTATTTTTTCAAACATTTAATTTGCTCCTACTTCACTTCTTTTTATTTTTTGGGCAGAATTCTTCAGAAATTCCGTATCTCTGACAATTACCTTTGAAATTCTGGCATAAGCCGGAATCTCTTTGTTTATCTGATTAACGCAATCCTCGCAACTCTTCTTCACATCCGTGATATTGTTTTTGGCGATATAAGAAGAATTCGGGAATATCTCAGCTACTATGCTATTATCAAACTGATACACAACAGTCTCTTTGATGATCATGAATTTGATCAGCTTATTCTCCAAATATTCCGGAGATATGTTCTCACCATTACTCAGAATAATAAGATTCTTACTCCTTCCGGTGAGAAAGAGCTGTCCATTAGAATCAAGCCTTCCCAGGTCTCCGGTATGAAAAACTCCATTTCTTAAGGCTTTCGCCGTTTCATCCGGTCTGTTATAATACCCATTCATTACCATGGGGCCTTTAACACAGACCTCTCCGATCCCATTTTCATCAGGTGAATCTATAATAACATCAACACCTCTGATCGGAGCACCAACGGAATTAGGCACAATATCTTTGTAATCATTGACAGTAACTATTGGTGCACACTCAGTTATACCATACCCCGAGACGATACCTATTCCCCATGTGCTGAAGGCATCAACTATTGTCTGATTGATTGGCGCACCACCTGTAACTATTACCTCAAGATTTCCGCCCACTCTCTCAAGTATCTGCTTAAAGAAAACCCGTCTGCAATCGATGCCCATCTTTAACAGAGTATTAGACAATACACATAAGGCTTTATACGGAAGTTGAAGATGTTTTGCTTCAAGCTCACTCATAACTTCCTTATAGACTGTCTCCATAAACATCGGAACTATAGCAATAATATCCGGCCGAACAGTCGTCATATCTGTAAAAAAGTGTTTGATTCCTTTGCAAATAAAAGCCGTTCTTCCTTCAGGAAAAATCTCACACATAGTACTGAGCGAAAGCGCATGCGTAAGCGGAAGGATCAACATGAAAAGATTCTTCTTGGTAGAATCACACAGCCTCTCGCCACAGGACTGATAGTTATATGCCAGATTCCTCTGAGTAAGCACTACGCCTTTCTGGCTCCCGGTTGTCCCTGACGTAAAATAGATGGCAGCAGCATCATCCGGAAGCACTTCTTTTTGTGCAAAAGAGCTGTCGCCACCTCTGATGGCACTTCGTCCCTCCTCTATGTATTTTTCCATTTCAGCCATAGAATGAAGGTCCAGATCCATTGAATCATTATTATTTATCATTGATTCAATGACTCTTTTGCTATTCCTGGAATAGAATACTGTATTGCAGTCAACATTCTTCAGGTTCTCAGCTATTATCTCCTGTCCCAGATCTCTGGCTATTGGAACACAAATATTACCGCTAAAAGAAATAGCGAAAAACAGCCTTATCCAATCATAGGAATTCTCAGAAATAATCGCAATGCGGCGCTTATAATATCCTTTATTTATCAGATATGTTCCAAGTTCTTCAATATCCTCAGAAAATTTCCCGTAGGAAATACATACCATTTCGCCACTTTTGTCATAGAATTTGTATACAGTCCTATCGGAATACACCTTAGACTTTTCCAATATGAAGTTTCTTAAAGTATCAAATTCGAAAAGCTTCATTTACATTAAAACTCATCCATAAGTTTTCTTATGTCATCGTTTCCAATTACAGTTGTTGTCTTGCCTCCGATTCTATACACCCTGTTGCACATTGAAAGAACCGTAGGTCTGTGGGTAGTAAGAATAACAGTTTTCTGTGGATCGTTCTTCATAATGTTGTTGAGAACATTTCTCTCTGTTGCCACATCAAGCGCAGAAGTTGCCTCATCCAAAAGCAGTATTGGTGCATCCTTCAAAAGAGCTCTCGCAATAGACAATCTCTGGTTCTGACCTTCCGAAAATCCAAGGCCATTTTCTCCCAGCTTGTGTTCAAGCCCATCAGGAAGCTTTTTTACAAAGTCATAAATACATGCCGTCTTAAGTGCTTCAATCACCTGTTCCTCAGTCGCATCAGGATTAACCAGCTTCATGTTCTCAATTATTGTTCCTGCCATCATGGTATTTCCCTGTGGAACATAAGAAATGAGCTGTCTTGTCTGTTTGCCAAGAGGTAGTACCTTATCTCCGCTTATGGCCTGGACAGCCCCTTTAAATGCTGTAACTATGCCCAAAATAATCCGGAGCATAGTGGTTTTTCCTTCACCAGAAGGTCCCACAAGAGCTACAATCTCTCCGGGATTAGCCTCCATCGAAGCTCCCTCAAAAACACTGTAGCCATTCTTATACTTAAAGTGCATATCTTTAAGCTTTACACTTACTCCACTTTCAGAAGCACTCCTAGAAAAGTCTTCTATTTCATCAGGAGCTGTGTTTTCTTCCTCATCGTTTAGTACAAGCAGTTTTTTAACTCTTTCAGCAGATGCCATATACTCCATGATTGTAGGAATGAGATTGAGCAACACCTTCATGGCTCCGCCTATCTGAAATGCAAGAAAGGCAAGAACTGACAACGAACCAAAGGTTAGTATTCCCTCATGCACTCTGTAAAACATCCATCCAATGCACACCGTAGCGGCAAAAAGCCCCGCAACAAAAGATATCGCCCAGGAACTGACCGAATACTTATTTGACCTAAGATCCGCGTTCTTCCTGTCAATTTCCAAGACATTCATTCTGTCATAAAAAACATTTCCAAGGTTGAATGCCTTGATTGCCTGGATATTATTGAAGGTCTCTTTGTTGTAGGAATTAATCCTTGACTCAATGCTCTTGATATCCATCTGAGCCTTAAATATCTTACCCATATAGATTCTGGAGGCAATCAGAATAACCGGAGCGACCACTACCGCCACGAACACCATCGAATAGTCCAGGATTATTATATATATTCCTGCAAAAACCATCAGTGTTAACCTGGAGATCATTGTAGGCACAAGACCACTGGTGTTACCCGCAACAGTCTTGATATCTGAAGCGAGCCTGGTGATAAGGTCTCCGGTATGATACTCTGTAAGTTCCTCCCAGGAGGAATTCATTATCTTTCTGTAGACCTTTAGTTCAAGGCAGTTATACATACCATTATAGTTCTTGGCGGAAAAGCGATTGGATGTCACGCTGATCATAATGTCAACCGCGTACAGCCCCACAAAAAGTACGCCTGTCCTAATCAGCTGATCCATATCATCGACAAGAGCCAGGTCTATAATATTTCCTACCATACTGGCGATAAATATCTCGTACAATGCCTGCAGCATCAGAATCACAATATAAATGATCAGGCGCGCCTTGTATCCGGACAGTTCGCTAAGTGCCCAGTGCAGTGTCCTGAATATATTGACAAAAATGTTTAATTTATCATTTTTTTTAGGAAAGTTCATTATTACAGCTCCCGATTTTAAAACATTTCCTTTAGAAGATTGCATATCTCGACCACAGTTTCCTTTTCCAGGTCTGCATAAAAAGGCATAGTAAGCACCTGTCTAGACAATCTCCTTGCAACAGGCGTCTCGCCATTATATCCTAAAGACTTATAGCAGTCAAATTCACTGGTGAGAGGATAGAAGTACTTTCTCGTAAAAATATTGTGCTCAGCCATCTTCTTATAAACAGTATCCCTTGAAACACCAAGAACTTCTTCGTCATAAAATACAGGGCAATAAGAATAGTTTCTCTCCACATCCCTCCTGTAAGGCTTAAGCATTCTTATACCATCTATGCCTGCCAGCTCGCGCTCATATATCTCGTAAACCGCCTTTCTCTTAAGCCTGTTTTCTTCAAAATGTACCAGGTTGCAAAGACCCATAGCAGCTTCAAATTCGTTCATTTTAGCATTTGCGCCCACAAAGGCAACATTTTCTTCGCCCATGATTCCAAAATTTATAAGCTGATAAAATCTTACAGCAACGTTATAATCTTTTATAACAGCGCAGCCACCTTCTATGGTATTAAAGGACTTGGTTGCATGGAAGGAAAACATTGAAACGTCACCGTAAGAAGAAATGTTCTTTTCGCCAATCTTTACACCAAATGCGTGAGCCGCATCATATATTACCTTAAGCCCATGCTTCTTTGCGATTTTTTCGATTTCTTCAACGTTGCAAGGCATACCATATACATGAACTGGCAAAATTGCAACAGTCTTATCTGTGATCAGGCTCTCAATCTTTTCCGGATCCATTGTACAGTCTGATTCCCTTACATCGCAAAAAACAGGAGTACATCCGTTTCTCACTATCGCATGAGTAGTAGATGCAAAGGTATATGGAGTTGTTATGATCTCGCCCTTTAGATTCAATGCCTGAAGCGCCAATTCCAACGCCATATGACCATTGCAGCTTGGAACACATATATCAACGTCAAGAAATTCAGAAAGCTTTTCTCTGAATTCCTCATGAAGCGGCCCCATATTGGTCAGCGTACTCTTTTCCCATATTCTCTTCAAATATTCGACATATTCTTCAAGCGGAGGAAGTGAAGGCTTAGTAACAAATACACCTTTTCTGTCATCTGAATATTTCTTTACGTACATATTACATCTCTCCTATTTTTTGAGCATTCTTCCTACCAGATCATCAAAATCCATCGCCATATATAAGGTTCCATCGCCTTTTTCGGGTAAATACTTAAATCCAAAAGCCTCATACAGCTTCCTTGCTTTGGTATTGCTCTCGGCCACTTCAAGCTTTACACTGGTCATTCCCGCCTGGCTTGCGATCTTAACGCCTTCCCTGAATAGTCTGAACAATGTTTTCCCTTTACCTATTCCAAGATTTTCGTCAAGAGCAAAGGCCGTGATATAACCTGTCTTAGTCACTTTATCATTACTGTAGAAGCAGATAAAGCCTACAGATTCGCCATTTCTTTTTTCAACTATTGTATGACCGTTCTCTAGCAGCTTTTTAGCATAACTAACTTTTGTCTCTTCGTCTTTCATAAAGGTAAGTGTTTTACAATCCTTAAAAGCATCGAAGACGCAAAGCATATCTTCAAGCTCCTTAACCTCATATACGTTAATTTCTGCCTTCATAGTTCTTTTCCCATCTTAGCTTATGCCTTATGTCTTTCTTGCATAAAGGCATTAAAATCTCTTTTGTCCTTATACCATAACCAGATAAAAAATCTGACTGCATTGATTGCGATCATTGGCATCTGTCCTTTATAGCAGGCAATTTTCTCAAATTCACTCTTACGTCTTTCGTCAAATGAAAGAGGAACTCCCAGCCTTTTGGCAACTCTTTCCATTTCTTTCATGCCATAGAGGAAGAAAATTACATTTTTAAAGCTATAGAAGTCATGTTTCGATGACCAAGAGCCGCTTTCCTTTTTCAAAATATATCTATAAGCCGCATAAACGTCAGTACTTGTATCTATTTTTCCCTTAGAGAGCATTCCCAAAACCAGAAAACGATCTATTACCGGGACTCTCGGCATCAGTCTCCAGTCCTTCTTGATCTGGGAAAAAAGCTGATCTACAGCACTTTTCCTATACATCACCGTAGCTGTCTGACCAGGAAGGTAGTAGTTTTCAAATTCTTCGGCAGTATAAAGTCCCCCTTTAAACCATGGGATATACTGTTCTATTTCCTCTTTGCGATCGTTATTCTCATCTACAACAATACATTTTCCAAAGGATGCCACATAGTCCTTGTGGGAATCCAGAAACTCCACCTGTTTCCGGAGCTTGTTTTCATCAATCCAGTAGTCATCGCCTTCAAGAAATGCAAGATACTCTCCCTGCGCTCTGGAATATAAATCCTTAAAATTCTTAAATGCACCTAAATTTTTCTCTCTTGCTATTGCCTTAATTTTTCCCGGATGCGCATCGCCATATTTCTTGACAATTTCGCCTGTTCCATCGGGAGAAGCATCATCTCCGACAATTACCTCGTAATCAAAGTCACATTTCTGCGTCAGGATACTATCCAGGGCCTTTCCTATATATTTTTCCTGTTTATAGGTCGCAACTATCACGCTTACCTTTATCATTTGGCCATTCCTTCAATTCTTTTTATTCTCTTCACATACATCTTAGGACTGAAAATAGCTAAAAAGTATTCCTTCTTCTGATGTCTGTCAAGTTGGTCGTAGTGTTTTATGCATTCAGAAAACATGATCTTTCTGAATCTGCTGCTCAAATGATATCTATCATAATCTTCAAAACTATATCTGAGCATCAATTGTATTATTTCCTCGAACATTGAATAAACGATAAGCCTGTAAAAGTCACTGTAAATCTGCTTTTTACAGCAACTCACCCTGTCTCTGTGCGCATCTACTATATCAAAATGCCGAAGATCCGCCTTGTTCCTGGCGCCGGTAATACTTGTAGTTCTAACCACATAATGATAAAGCACATCCGGAATTGTAACCACAATATCTGACTCATCAATTATTCTGTGTATCGTAAACTCGTCTTCGTGTATTTTTCCAACCTTAAAACGAACGTTGTCAAAAACAGTTTTCCTGAACAGCTTGTTACAAGCAATAACCATGAGAGTGTATTCTTTTGGAAAAATGACCCCAAGTACTCTCATCGCAGCTGTTCTTGATAGAGTTTCATAAGAATCATAGCCAATTTTCTCAACAATATTTGTTTCTTTGTAGTAGCCACAGTTTACAATATCAGCGTCTTTTTCCAATGCCGCGATCAAAAGCTTTTCAATAAAAGTACTGTCAATGTAATCATCAGAGTCTATAAAGGCGATATATTCCCCGGTTGATGCCTCTATGCCGCTATTTCTGGCCACAGACAAACCTCCATTGCTCTGGTGGCAATATAAAAATCTTTTATCCTTTTGAGAAAATTCCTTTGCAATGGATCCCGACCGGTCTGTTGAGCCATCATCTACCATAATAACCTCGATATTTCTGTAAGTTTGGTTCTGAATGGATTCCAAGCACTTATCCAAATAGTTTTCGACATTGTATATAGGAACAACCACACTCACTAAGGGCTCACTACCGCAATGATGTCTTGCTGCAGATTCTTTCCCGGGGGAAATCTTCTGTTCCAGTGACCTTACAAGCTCAGGCTGTCTGGTATATGAAATCTTTCTGGCAAAAAACTCCTTGGCACCAAGCAACTGAGGTAAGTCTTCGATAGTATACTCATAAGGGTCACCTCGTTTCCAGTCAATACATCGTAAGCTTTCATTTTCTATACGATCTTTATATTGTGAATTTATTGCAAGGGATGCCATAAATACTTCATCCGGAGTATTCATGAAACGGCTCATCTTAATTATTTGCCGTCTACATGCAATAATATATCTTGCAAAATCATCTGTTATAGAAAACCAATTGCAGCCTTTTACAAACTGAAAATCTTTATATCTTTTAGTGCGATCGATTCCCCACTCTTTTTGCTTTTCAACTATCTTCCATTGCCAGAAAGACAGAGTACGTCTTATGGCATTCTTTATGCCAGGACCGTCAAAGCCCCCTTTTCCACACCATCGCATGAAGGGATGATAGTACTTGATCTTATGCATATAATCATCCCCATATTCACCAGGATAATGATATGCCAGGAATTCTCTGTCCTTATCACTCAGATACTCGTGTATCTCATCCTGAGATTTTAAAGGAAAATCTATTCCTGATAAAAGATGATAATAATGATATTGTCCATGCAATGTTGCTTGCTCCAACAAAAGAAGCTCACATTCTACCAGGCTTGTATGTCCCCATCTGACATCCATTCTTGGAGTAAAGAATAGTACTGACTCTTTTACCCATGTTCCGATTTCCTGCTGATCTACAAACCAGGTCTTCGCATCTATATGAAGATAAATATCATTTCTCTTATCATCAATGGCAGCTAATAGATGTTTTAATGATCCAAAATCATTGTGAGCCATAATAAGGTATGCATGTTTTTTCATAATTTCTCTTTCAAAATTAATAGAATTCCGCTCATAAATCCGCGCGTTATTATATCATCATTACTATTTATTGTATATTGATAATATTGTTGTAATATCTTGTGAATTATGTATCTTTTTTGTGAACTATTACACACAAAAAGACCTCCAAAGGGCTGTTACTTATAACAAAATCCCCCCAGAGGTCAATCAGTACGGCATTTTCCACCGCTCCAGTGGTTCCCTCCCCCGGAGCCTTCTGTAGCAATCATAGAAAAACTGCACAAATCTGTCTCCAATATCACCTTCATCAGTCATTCTTGTTCTGACCATCAGATGATACCTATACTTAATTTTCGCAATTTCCACCGGATATATTGATATTATTTCATCTTTAAAAGCATCAATTTCCGTATATCGTTGTTCCATAAAGCTAATATCAGATATTTCCTTAATAGCCTCCACTATTTCGCACGGAGAATGTCCTACATAGGAATGTTCGATCATCTTGACGAATAGCACCGGAAACTGTTCAAAAAACGATTTTTCAGAATAATCCCCGGCATATTCCCATACATCCATCGTAAGGAGCATATCCTCACTAATCTTATCCGAAAGCTTCTTATGGCTTCCCATTGCAGAATCATTTCTTATCGTATACCTAATGCACCTGTCTGCAACATTGTTCATTTTCGACACATGCATCAAATACTTGATATTAAACGCAAGATCCTCACCAATTCTGCATTTATCCGGAAATCTTACATTTTTTTCTTTTATGATATCGGTTTTAAACAACTTGTCCCAAACTTCAAATCCCACATGGTAGTCTAAGAGTTCTTTAATCAAAAAACTTATGCGGTCCTTTTCCGAAGAAAAAACTCTCTCTCCCACAATGAAGCCATAGTCTTCAAGCCTGGTTCCTGCATCGTCCCATCTGGAGTACTGACAAGATACCATATCTGCCCCGGCATCTTCCATTGCCCTTACCAGAACTTCAATGCAGTAAACCTCCATCAGATCGTCGGGGTCAAAAAAGAAAATATACTCCCCTGTTGCCTGCTCAATCCCATGGTTTCTGGCAGAGGACACTCCGCCATTTTCCTTGTGGTAAACCTTAATTCTTTTATCTGCCATGGCGTACCTTTGAGCAATCTCTAAGGTCGTATCCATTGAGCCGTCGTCAACTATGATTACCTCTAAATTCTTGTAGGTCTGGGCAATCACAGAATCCAGACTTTTTCCGAGATACTTCTCCATATTATAGGCCGGAATTATCACTGAAACCATTAATTATAAATGCTCTACCTTTCATTTAAGCAGCATCATATCTCAGCTTAGATTTTAAAACTCTTCCAAGTCTCTGAGCTAATATCGCAAAAGCGATGGCTACTGTAAGAGAGACAATCAAAACTACGGAGTTGTGCATACTGATTCTAGATACTGACCAAATACACAATTGATGAAGCAGGAATATTTCCCAGGAATACTTCCCCAGAAATTCAAAAGTTTTCGACTTTATATTTATCTTCATAATAACCAAAATAATAAGAAATGCTCCGGTTGTAGAAGAGACTATAGTACTTGCAGGAAATAAAATCCAATTATACGCGAGTCTTGTAGAAACGGCAAAGGTAATCCCAACAACTATGGTATATAAGTAATATCTCTTGCCTCTTAGATAGCGTATAAGTTCCTCTCTATACAAAGCAAATGCTGCTCCGAAAGCATACGTAAAGACATCGTCATACCAATAAGCCTCTTTACCAATCAAAATACATAGTATAATAAACAATACATTTCCAAATGTTATAAACATCAACCTTCGATTATTTGAATTAAAAAAAACAAAGGCTAAATCCGTAAATATGAAGAAAAACAATAGACCGGAAAGAAAATTGTTTATAATAATTGAAAAAATTACTATCGGAAGGTATAACCTCCAGCATCTGTTTGACCATATCTTTTTTAGGTTCAGATCTTTCTTTCTCATATGTCCGGCCATAGTAACATATCCTGCCAAAAGAAAAAACAAACCTACCGAATACTGTGCCACTCGATACGAGTGTTCTATCCACTGAGTATTATTTACCATCTGTGAAAAATGGTGAAAAAATACAACTATCGTCATTATTCCTTTCAATGTGGTAGTCTGTCTCTTGGACATAAACTCTATCTCAAATTCATCATTTTCGTATTTATGGCCTAAAGCTCCCAAAACTAAAATAGGAAAAATAATTAGGGAAATTATATTAGATAACACGTTAGCTCCTCTTTAATAAAATATTTGTGTAATCAGCCTTTAATTATCTGATAAATCCCCCTCAGTAAAAAGAAAATCTCAAATGAACCAATTTTTAAGCTAAAATATCTGATTGAGCTAATCTTTTTTGCTCTGTAAACTTCAGTAAGAATTGTCTGAAACTCACTGCTTCGAAGTTCATCGCGAAGCTTCTGTTTAACCAATGCTCTGTATTCCCCTTTGTGATACATCACATAAAAAGCGGTCAATCTCCTAACCCAGTCTGTTATATATATTCTTTTGACAATAAGGACATTATCTTCTGTAGCGCTTTCCTGTGTAGCCTCCCAAGTTACCAGTCTCCTGTAGATTTCTTTAGTATCCTCAATATCCCCATCATGATAAGATATAGAAAGGCTACTGTCAGTTCTCTTGACATAATGATACAAAGGGCTATTAATCATACCAATAAATCCATCCCGTTTATCAAGATAATCGAGATTAAACTTTAGATCCTCTCCAATCTTTATATCATCATCAAAAGCTATTGAATTATTCTTAATAACCCTACTGTCATAAAGTTTATTGGTAACAAAATTGAACAGTTCAAGCCACGATAGTGTAGCTGCCGAGCTTCGCCCTAGGAGATAATTCTCTCCACGGATATATCCATGGGCAGATTCTAGCGTACGCTCAATACTGCCCCCATTTTTGTTGTACAGATTATCCACATACATTCCACAAACAATCATGGCGACATGCTTATTCTTCCACTGCTCATTTGCCTCCATATATCTTTGGATTATGTCATCCTCAGGATAATCATCTGCATCAAAAAAGACTATAAAATCGCCTTTGGCATGCCTTATGCCACGATTTCTAGTAGCTGAAACTCCTGCGTTTGAATGTGTATATACTCTTATTCGATCATCCCGGTCTGCATATGTCTTGCAAATTTCGAGCGTCGAATCGCTTGAGCCATCATCCACCACAATAATCTCTATATTCCGGTAAGACTGTCTTATAGTTGCCTCAATACAATCTTTTATAAACTTTTCTGCGTTGTAGGTAGGTATTACTACCGATACAAGTATCTCAGAATTCATATTATTAATATCTAATATACTTCCATAACCATAGTGACAGTTTCTTTTTCCCCCCAAGAACTCCAGGCAGTTTACTCATACTAACACTCTCATCGTACAAGCTGGTAAGTCTTTTTTTATCCTGACCGTCTTCCACATTTCTATAACAATACTTAATCTGTTCTAAAAGCGATATCATGGCATGTTGTGCAAGCCGCATATCACCGTTTTTCTCATAAAAGCTAATTCTGTCCTTAAGAGCCATAATAATATCCTCATACCGCCTTATAATTCCAATCCCCATAATACCACTTGCCCGCTGGTAGTATTTATAAAAAGTCTTAGATGTATAAGATACCAGCTTAGCTTTATATAACAGCTTGTAGGTTGTCGCTTCATCCTCGTGAAGTACCCCCACCGGAAATCTTACTCCGTCAAACAGTTCCCTTTTATAAAGCTTGTTCCAAACAACTGTGCATATATTATTACTGCGCATCATCTGAACAGAAGCCTCTTTTCCACTCCATGTTCCCGGCTTGCAGTTTGTAAATACTTCTTCTCTACCCATTTCTGTATAATCATCCCACACGTAAGAGAAGCCACAAGCCACGATATCTGCATTATCTCTGCAAAGCTTTTCATGCATGTAAGCCAAAGTGTCTTTTTGCAAAAAATCGTCGCTATCGCAGAAAAAAATATATTTTCCGGTAGAATTATCCAACCCCATATTTCTTGCCCCGGATAACCCCATGTTCTTCTGATGAATTACCCTGATGCGGGAATCAACTTGCGCAAAACCATCGCATAGTTTTCCGGAACCATCCGTTGAGCCATCATCAATAAGCAAAACCTCAATATTAGTATAGGTCTGCCCTAGTAATGACCTTACACATCTTTCAAGATAATCCGAAACATTATACACCGGAACAACGATAGATATTTTATCATCGTCTATTTTTTTGTCAATTATTTTAATAAAATTAGGATAATAATTTTTTATGTCAAAAGCAGAAACTTCTCTAGAGCGCTCATATGCTCTTTTTCCCAGCTCTTCCCTGGCCGTTTTGCTCTTGGCAAGCCTAAGCATAGCCTCTGCAAGATCATCTGTAAAATTGCTGCTTCTGCTAACAATAACGGCCCCGTCACCAACAACCTCCGGAAGTGCCCCAGAATTGGTAACAATTAGCGGAATGCCCTTACTCATAGTTTCTAATGCCACCAGCCCAAAAGGTTCTTCATTCATGGTAGGCATGACTACTATGTCATATTCATTGTACATGCGATCCATATCTGCTGTAGATACACGCTTTTTGCAACTAATTCTGTCACTAATTTTGCCTGCTTGGGCCTCAACTTTATTCTCATATTTTGTAGCATTACAAGAAAAGCCAATTATATCCAGCCTATAATTTGTTCTGTCATTTACATCCACCATGCCTGTGAACTTGGCAAAGGCTTCAGCCAACTCAAGAACGCCTTTTTCAGGAATGACGCGCCCCGCGTATAAAAAACGGATTTCCTTTCCGGTAGTTTTATGTTCATCAACTTTCGCATCAACATCTCTGTCTTTTAATTTTGTTCCATTATAGAGCAAATGAACCATGGCATCGGCATCACAGCAAAGAATCTGCTGCTTTATATAATTGCTTACCGCAATAAACTGAATGCCAAGTGCTGTAAGATCTCTTATACCCTTCGGGCTTCTGTAAATATCCACATCATTATGCATATGAAAGAAAATCGGTGATTCATAACTGCCTCTACATACAGCAGCTATTCTTTTTGCAATTGAAATCTGGTTTTCCACAATTACAGCATAATATGGCTCATCTAAGCTTGATAGCCTCTCCTCAAATGCTCTTTCTATGTCTTTATCAAATAGTCTGTAACTCTGCTCAACAGCAATCGTCCTCTGGAGTTTATCAAGCACCCTGTCAGCAAACTTCTGGCTTTTTTTATACTTAATACCGATTACTCTCGTGTTATTCAAATAGTCATACACTTCGGCATCATCCATCACGGAAAAAAGGTCGATCATGAAATCATCATTCAATTCATTATCATTTACTATCCTTGTTATCAATTCTTCCACTGCCCCCCCCTCTGTAGCAGGTACGGGAAGAATACAGGGTGTAACGATTGCAATATGTTTCATTGTAGCCTTTCTAAATCTATCTTATTCAACCTGCCAAATTCTAACCTTTTTCCCACAAAATGCCATCCCATATTTAAGGCAAGTAGCATAATTATAGTATTTCAATTGACTTTCATATTTTTTATCAGTAATTTGCTCAGACCGGAAAAGAAGCCATTAAGAATCAAATAATATCTATATTCTCTGTATTCGTGATAAAAAGACAACGGGATATTTATTCATATATTTTCAACAACATCCTTATGTCCCATTATTTCCAGATTCGTCTGCATTTGAATCCCCCATATTCGCTGACATTCTAAAACAATTATAGCGCCGCAGTTTAAGCGGCGCTACTCTTTTCTCGCGATATCCTATGTATATTGCGTACTCAAATTATTTCTTCTTGATATACAGAATTATTGCAACAACGGCAAGGATTAATCCCAATGCAGAAATGCCTCTACCAATCCAAAGTATCATTTCTTCATTTTCATTTGAAATAGTGATAACCTGATTCTCTTCTACTTCAACGCTGTACTTACCAAGGTCAGTTTCAACTCTCTGTCCATCAACATCAGTATATGCAAATACCAATTCAATTTCCTGATCGCCTGCCTCAGTAAACTTAATGCGAAGGTCTTCAGAATAGTTCTTGTTGGCTTTAATTGTTCCAAGTGAAATCACTTTGCTGTCAGGGGAAACAGTACCCTTTACGAGTATTTCTGCATCTGTAACTTTTTCACTTGTCAGGTTTACAAAACTGATACTAAGAAGGGATTCTCCATTAACAGTTGCATGAGTGCTGACATTTGTGGACTTAACCTCTATTGAGCCGCCACCAGAGTTAGGTATTACAACTGTAGCCGTATTTGACATCTTTGCATTCATACTTGCATAATCAAACTTGCACACAAGATCCAACATCTCTGAATTATAGTTTGGTGCTATAGTGACCGGTACTGTCAATGTTTCCGACGACCCTGCCGCGATAGTTCCAACAAAAAATTGGTTATCACTACCATAAGAAGGATAAATAAGTCCTGTACTACTCGATACTGTCATAAGTACGTTAGTGGCTGCAGCAGTCCTGCTGGTATTATGAAGTGTCAGTTCAACAGATATTTCCTTACCTGCTGCCAATGTACCACCTTCAATAGAGTAGCTGTCAATAACAACAACCGCCGCGCTAGGACTAACAGTCTCAACTTCAGTAGCCTGCGCCGTTACGTCGAAACCTGCTCCTCCTATTAGCATCGCAAGGAGACATGCAAAACTCGCTTTAAAAAACAATAGAACCTTATTCATCATCTGTCTCCTTTCTTATTTTTTCTTGCCTTCTTTATATACTTTTCATTCTGGAAATAGTCGTAGTCCTTATTAAATGAAGCATACTGATCCATATCCATCTTATTGATAATTGTTCCAATGAGATTAGCTTTTACCTCAACGAGTGAATTTGCAGCATCTACAAGACCTCTCTTGGACGTCTCACCAACAGAAGAAACCAGAATGGTTGCATCTACATTAACAGCAAGAACCTTGGCATCCATGGCAGCATTTAAAGCCGGCATATCATAGATAATAAAATCATAGGTCTGCGCCAGTTCATCCTTAACCTCCGCCATTTTACTCGAGCACAGAAGTCTCACAGGATTGTCTATAAGCTCACCACAAGGAATGTAATAAAGGTTCTCTGTGGTAGTCTCATATACGACCTTGTCAAGAGAAGTCTTATTCATAAGATAGTCTGACAGGCCGTTTCCGGCATTTTCATTAAGTCTCTTATAGCGATTTTTCTTTCTCATATCGCCATCAATAAGTACTGTCTTCCATCCAGAACTTGCTAGACCTGCTGCCAAATTAATTGCTACAGTTGTTGTTCCATCACCAGTCTCACATCCACAGATGACAAAGCTCTTATATCCCTTTTGCTTCCTAAGGATATGAAGGCTCATAACTGACTGATCAAATGCATTATTTAATACATAATTATCACTTTTATAAATTTCAAGCTTATTCAATTTAGAACCTCCTCTCCTCAATCCTTATAATCTGGTATTATTCCAATAACAGGAATATTTCCTCTGATTGTTGCTTCTCTAACTGTTCGAACCTTAGTATCAAGTATCTCGCAGAAAATAACTATCAAGCATGCAAGAATAAATCCTACAATACCAAATAAGATTCTTACCTTCCATGCTTCGAAATCAGCATTATATGATTTGCTATATGTATAGGCATTATCAAGAACTTTAACAGATTCCTTATTAAGAATATCATTCATTTCCAATGCATAAGACTGAGCCATGGCATCCGCCATCTCCATCGACAGTTCAGGATCTGTAGACGATGAATAAAAAGAAATTATCGTTGCCGAACTGTTCATAAAGCTGGCAGTTGTTGCTGCTTTTGAAGCTTTTGCAGATGTACTGACACTTGTTGCAGCCTGCAGATCCTCCGCTGAAACATCTGCTCTACCTATAATGAGCGCTGCCCTCTGACAAATCTTGTATGAACTTGCAACATTCAGATATGCATTCATAGCAGTAACAGCGTTCGTAGCATCAGAATAATTACCATCTGTTGCCGCATAAACCGTTGCTACCGCAGAGAATTTGTCCTGTTCAGGATTTAGTGTGAGGCCAACTCCAGTTATAAAAGACAAAAGCGCCATGAGAAGGGTAAACGATACTCTCTTAATTAGCGCACGCATACATCTCCCAACATCGATTTCCAAATCATTCTTATACATATAGACTTCCTTCCTTTGTACATTTACCAACAGGCAACTTCACGCATTATAGCATCAATGTCAAAAAAAGTATATGTTTTTTTTAAAAATAAACCAATGATAAATGTGTTTTTTTTTGTTGGATTTCACCAAAAATTAACTAATCACATCCACTTCACATTTTCTTCACACCCCGTGCACCAAGGTTAGTTATACTTTGTTAATAAACTTTTAAACGTGATAATAATACAAAATACTTTATTAATAGATTTTTAAGCAAAATAATATTACATTTTCCACACATGTATTTGATAATTAATATGCGTCTTATCAACGACTCTATTTCCAAGGAGGGAATTATTCAATGAACTCTTCTTTATCAAAATTCTTTTCACGGATTATCCCAATCGTAGCTCTTGCTTTACTTATTGTATTATATTTTTTTACAAATTCACGTCTTCCAAAAGGATCATCCATCATTATTGATGATGACGTCCCTTTAGCCTCTTTGGCAGATGCCTACTTCTATGTTATTCATGAAGGTGTATCATTTGAGGATTTGGCTGCCATATCGGAAGATATGTTTGATTATGTTGGAGAAGGCACAGTCCTATATTCAGCTGACATATATAACAATTCATTTGCCGCTCAAAATGCCATAGCAACGGCTCCTGATTTAAGCGCTATTAATGCTGATGGTAAAGATGTCGAATGGAGCTACATTATTAAATTAGACCAGTTCGTTGTTGTTGCAGGTACCTACACCGATTATGTCCCATCTCCTGTTGATGCTGATTTCTATCTTTATAATCCTGAACATGATACTTTTTTTACTAACGTTATTCCTGATATGGCTGAGTTTATCGGTAATGGACAAATACTCTATTCCGAGGACGTTTACAATAAAGTAGATTCCGTCTGGTCACAGGTAACTGAAGAGCCGGAATATTCTGCACCTGACGGATACTACATTGAATGGGAATCAGCTTACAAATATCACAATAAATACGTTGTCGTAGGAAGATACGTTGAAGGAGAAAAACCATCTATTTTAGACAAATCGAATGAACTATATGCCGATTCTGATTCTATGATGTCTGACGATACTACTTTAGATAGCGCTGACCAACCAATCCCACAGGAAGAAGTTGCAGTTGATATAATTCCAAATCTCTTTGCAAATGTTGAGGAGCTAAAAGCTGCCAACCTTGAGTCAGGCGAAATTGTTACCACTAAGGGATATTATTATGATGGCGATGGTGGTGCTTCTGAATACTTGATTTCGGCAAACGAAGACAAGAATTCCCTTCAAAACATTCAACTTAATAACGGACTATATGCTGTACTCCAGGTCAATGATGTATTAAATGTAAAACAGCTCGGCGCTGTTGGCGATGGCATATCTGACGACACTGACATTCTGAAGAAAGCTTTAAAAGCAAAAATTCCCACAGTTGATTTTGCTCCGGGAACATATTTATGCACCAAGCACCTCATCATCAATACTACCAATCTTACTATAAATGGAAACAATAGCACAATAATCTCAGATAACAACTTTAATGCCTCCTATAGAGAATGGTTTATAACATTCTCAGGTTCAAACATAACCGTAAATAATCTTCAATTTAGGTCAAATGAAACAATTAAACCCAAATTTAAAACTCAGGTTGGCATCAGGGATATAACTAACTTTAATATGTATGGATGCAAATTTATTATTCCCGATACTGTTATATCTGATACTAAAGATGCCCCTATTGAGTATTCTAATCTAGACATTTACTGTAATTGGCATTATGTCACAATTGACCACTGCACTTTTGATAACTACTCAGGTGATTATGCAGGAGTCAATGCCGAGATTCGAGATATCAAAATGTCTGGGTGCGACCATGCCGTATTTACTAACAACATATGTCATCACAATACACGAGACGAGATATTTTCACTGTTTACTTTGGGAGACAAGAACACCATCACCGATGTTACGATCATGCATAATCAATTCTACGAGTTGCCTTGCCCAAAATACACACGCTTCATAGGAATGTCTTTGGGATATGATTCTTACGGACGTGGTGCAACTAACGTTACATTTACAGATAATTACTTCGAAGGTTATTCCGACTATAATTTCTTAAAACTAGCATATTCTGAAAATATTTTAGTTGAAAGAAACGAATTTGTATGTCACATTGAAGACGGCTCATCCACGCTTATACTTGTTCAAGGCTGTCCTGAAGATACTAATGCACACGTTCAAAACAACAGCTTTGTCATAAATAATGACGGCTTCAAGAAATTAAAATCCGTAGCATCCGGAAAGGTAACATTATCAAATAACAATATAACCACTTACTTAAAATTTAATAACACCTTATTTGAAAAAAATGCTGTAGATAATAATAACATAATCACAAACGCAAATTAAGAAGTGCAAAATATTAGATGCGCACAAAAAACGGGCCTCGCTAACTAGAAGCGAAGCCCGTTTTTGTTTATTTTATCCAAGAAGCAACCTCTTTACAACACATAAACGCTTGCTCTGTAATATCTTATCAATAAGTAATGGTACTACTATGCAGCAAACAAATGATAAGACTATGCAGATAACAACATTAAGATGTAATTGTCCATAAAGTATAGTTCCCATTCCAGAAGCTAAAAATGGTTGATGGAATAGATAAATCGGGAAAGATTTTCTTCCGAGATATGAAAGCACTTTCCCTTTTTTATCATCCAGTAATTGAGAAACCGCTACAACAAACAAAATTATCCAAAGAACAATAAATATATATACTAATCGTCCCAAGTCAAAAGGAAAACCCATCTTGCCAACAGTTAATCTAAAAAGAATCAAAAGTGGCAGACTTAGCATCAGCCCTATTCTTATCTTTTTATCCCAAACCTTACGTGTATTAACAAAAGTACCTGCGATAAACCAGATTCCCTCACCGGAAACCATCCTAAGAATCATTGGTGTCTCATCCTTATAAAAGAACCACCACGCCATAAAAAGAGGAAAAATTAAAATGTAATTATACTTGTCTCCGAATGCACGTAAAGAAATAAAACCTATGAGAGAGAGAATGAATAGTGCATAAATAAACCATAAATGAACACAATACGAATTATCGCCTATGATCATTTCATATATCCATTGCCCCAAACTGATTCTTCCATATCCTACTCTCTCCATAATTGAGCCTATTTTAGGAAGTGAATTAGCAATGAAAAAAATTATATAAATCAAAATAGAATATGAAACATATGGAACCAAAAGCTTCTTAGCTTTTTTTGATATAAAATCAGAAACAAGACTAGCCTTATACCTATTACAAGAAGCATTAAAAGCCACACCCGAAACAAAAAACATCAACGGCATATGGAAATAATAAATGTTTTTGTACAAATCAAGTGCAAATTGAAAATCACGTCTAATCACGGTTGTCAACGTATGCCCTATGATTACCAATATAATTCCGATGCCTCTCGCAACGTCGATCCAACCTAATCTGTTTTTCATTAATAACAACCTTCCTACTCTTCAGAGAGTTTTTGCTGCGCTCCACATAAAGAATAATAAATAAACGGAACAGCCACGACAGCATTGGGGTATGTATAGAGCATATTAAAGAAAGCATTAAAGTAGATTATTGTATAGAATCCCATCAAAGGAATAAAAGCTTTTTTCTGTCCTTCTTTTGCTCTGTTTACAAAATTGTACAATGCCCAAAAATACACAATCATACCAAGAAGACCATTTGAGCATAATAGATTAATATAATCATTGTGCGCATAAAGAGGTCTCTGGAATACTCCATTCATAGATACTTGATAAACAAAATTGGCTCCATTACCAACCAGTTTTCTAATGATATCCAAATCCCAATATGCTGCCAAATCCTCAGACCATAATATACTTCTTCCGCTAGTTAATGTGGCCCAGAATCCATAATATCCTTCACCCTCGAAACCTATAGTAAATTTTGTTCCGATAGGAGTTAACAATATGACCAAGATTCCTATTCCAATAATAGGCAAAATACTGTAATAGAATATTCTCTTTTTTTTGAGACTTACATAAAATAAGCAAATTACATAAACAAATCCTATTACCAAATAGGTTCTGGCGCCACAGAAAAACATTCCCATGTTTATAGCCAAGAAATGAATGATATACCTTTTATTTAAAGTATTAATATAAAGCACAGCGACAAAAGCCATCATCGCAAGACAGGAACTCGCAAACCTATGAGCGCTTCCTGCAAAAGAGGTAAAGTATTTATCATTCCATTCGTAGGAGTAACTACGGCTGAAAAAGATTGACACAAATACAACTACTTCCCACACTATAAGCGCTTTTCTGAGAAGCGCTTCTTCCTCTGTAAGAAGGGCAATGAATTCTTTATAATCTCTAGCCATTACTACAAAAAACAGAATCCAAAAAGGATAATATATCATAGGATTAAAATACATAGGTTTTCCGGTCAAGATTATAGCAATCACAGCCATAGCCGTTCCACTGACAAGCACAGCAAACTCCCTATAGCCAATAGGATTAGAAAACAATCCGATTATCAAAAAAAGGATCAATCCAAACATGATTACTCTATTAATACTATCAAAAACACTTATTCCCTGGAGAACTGTTGCAACAGGAAAAGACGCAATCAGAAATGCCATCGCCTTTTTATACCGAAAACTAACGTATAGATTATCCATTCTAAAATTACCTTAACCCTCTGAAAAACTCACTTATTTTTTCCATTAAGAATAGGAATAAACCTATTTATTAACACAACCAAAAAGCAACTAATTACAAGCACTGTTACAGTTGTACACACCAATTCAACGAACCAAGGAAGACTGATATGGATAAATATTTCTTCGCATATCTTAATTAATGGCTTATGAGTAGCAAATATGGCCAAAGTATTTGACCCCACAAATTCCAAAAACTTATTTTCTAACTTCCCATTATCAAGAAGTTTCGAAATCCCATAGATCATAAGACAGCCGCATATAGAAACAACAAAAAACAGGAACGGATTTCCAACATAACGACGAGCCATGAGGACATACCCATTTTCTTGCACGACATTGAACCTAAACATCATTGTTCCAGCAGCACCAACAGCAAAGAAGATAAACATAACAATTTTAGATTTGTTATACAAAAGCTGATCCACTAAAAATCCAAGCAAAATAAATGCCGCAGCCAAAAGTGAGACATCTATGCACCAAGGGTAACCCAGTTCATATTTCGGAATTGTAATACCAACCATCCCCAAAATACATATAGACAGTACTTGCAGATACGACTTATTTAGAATTGTGATAACAAACTGCGCAGCAACTATACCAAAAAACATAGCCGGAAGAAACCAAAGAGATGTCAGCGAATTAGCTCTCTTAAGCGTATCATAACTACCATATACAATATATGCAATGTTTTTGATAGTTAATTCAGAATAAATAAGCCCCCATAAAACAAATGGAAGCAGCAGCGTCTTTACTTTTTTTGACAGAAATGTTCTATCAACAACAGCACTTTTCATCACCAACCCTGAAGAAAAGAAAAATAATGGCATATGAAATGAATATATCCATCCTTTAATACCCAAATTGGAATTAGCAAAGTTAATATGTCCAATGATAACTAATATGATACCTATTGCTTTTATATAATCAACGTATGCTTTTCTCAAAACAATCACCCTATTATGTTGTATTAGTTCTTTGAAGACCGCTTTTTCTTGATTGCTTTAATAAACAAATCCTTCAAAAACATCGCAGTTTCAAGTTTTAATAAAAATGCTCCGGCTGCATAAAAAGCTGCGCCCACAATAATCTGAGTAAACAAAACAACAACTATGGGCATTCCACTTGGAAATGGAAGTATATAAATAACAACTCCCATTGCAATCGACAGTAGAAACGATGGCATAACGTCTTTTATTTGTTCCAGATAACTATAATTCAAAAGCTTTTTATTAGGAAATGCATTTACTACACTTGCAAAAATAGTATATACTGCTGATCCTAAACCGATAGCCAGAACACTAATATTCATAGTCCCTAATATTATTAGGATACCAACTGTTTTCTTTATTATTTCCAGTCTAAGAAAAATGTCACTTCTACCTTTTGCTTTAATAGCATTCAGATTGGCTGTATGTATTGGTTGCATGCCGCTAACGAAACAAAAAATATACAGATATGGCAAACTTGGAAGCCATTTTTCAGTGAGAAGTAAAGTAAAAAGATTCTTACCTGTGGCTGACAATCCCACCATAAGCGGCCACATAATAAAACTGCTTGTCATTATAGCCTTTCTTGTCATTCTCTTTACTCGTTCAGCGTCATCCTGAACCTCAGACATGACGGGAAGTAAAACACTATCTATAGAAGAATTGATATTCTGCACAACAAAATTAGGAAAGGTTTTACCCCTGTTGTAAAACGCCAAATCCTCTCCAGAGTATACTTTACCTATAATCAGCTGCCTAACATCATTATATACTGTATTAATAAGACTTGAGACCAACATTCGCCAACCAAAAGAATATAGTCCTTTTAGTCTTTCAAAAGAAAAAATAAACTTAGGTCTCCATTTTACAGTTATCCATAAAATGACGGTGTCGATAGTTGCATTTATAAGCTGTTGCGCCACCAACGCCCATACACCATAGCCCATATATGCAAAAATAACACCAACAACGCCAGCTGTTATTGTGCCCAATAATGTCGCAAAGAAAAATTTCTTAAAAATCAACTTCTTGGAAACATAAGCCTGCTGGACATTTTTTACTCCAGAAATCAAAATAGTAATTCCAAGAACTCGTATCACAGGTATAAGATCATCGTTACCATAAAATGCAGCTAAATATGGAGAAATCATAAACAAAACTGTATAAATAACTGCACACATACAGATGTTGAAGAAAAAAATTGTTGAAAAATCCAAATCATCTGCATCTTTTTTCTGAATTAAAGCTGTTCCTAGGCCTCCATCCACGAAAACCTGGAAAATTGATAGAAAAACCGTTACCAGCGCTATAGTTCCATACTCAGAAGGAGATAACAATCTAGCTAATACAATAGAAACAACAAAACTGATCCCCTGCGCTCCGACTCTTTCAGCATAACGCCAAATAAGATTCGTTACCGTCTTTCTCTTCATGCTACTATTACTTTGTTCCATTTATCTTAATTCCTTAAAATATCGTCAGTCCTTTATTGCATTTTCTTCAACGACACGAAGTATTGTACTGCTTATACCATCAGTATGCTTCAAATAAACAACATCGACTCCATATTTAGCTAGTACTTTTTCTGTCTCATTCCATCTCTCAGAGCCCTTCCAATCATCACCAATAAAGATAGCATCATAGTGAAGTTTAGCCAAGGTTTCCTCTTTGTCTAATGTATCAGTTATAATTACATCATCAACAGCCTTAATGTTCTTTACAATAATAGCCCTTTCTTGCTCGTTGATTACCGTCTTCTTTTTTTTGTATTGTTCTACCAATTTATCCGAATTTACACCAACAATTAAATAATCACAATATTCCTTGGCATGATTGATCAAATTAAGGTGGCCAATATGAAACATATCATAAACCCCCTGTGTATAACCAACTTTATATTTTTTCATGAAAACTCATTACCTCCTAATCATTTATAATTTCTTCAAATATTTTTTTGCCTATTTCTCCAGTTTTGCTCGGTAACAGTTCTTTGATCAATGACTTTCTTAAGTCATACAGATCATCGCGACCGCTCATGATAAGATCTATATTTGCAGTAATCTGATCAAAGTTTTCCCCCATGTATGCTAACGCACAAATCTTACTGCCCTCATCGTTGAGCCCATCCGCAGAATCACAATATATTATAGGCTTCCCCATCATAAAAAACTCTGCAATAAGTGATGTATAGTCAGCAACAAGAATATCGGAATCAGTAAGGGTGCAAGTATAATCCTTATTTTCGTCTATTTCGATATTAGGTGCATTCTTGCATCTGTCTTTAAAAGCATTAACCTCATCTTCCGTCATAATCCCATTAGATATATAACTTGAAAACATCAATGGATGTGGTCTGATAATCAAATTCATATCTGAATGGGTCTCAAAGTATTCCAAAAACTGCTTATAAAAAGCCATAAAGTGACTTGGCTTTTGATCGGGTTTATCATCCGTAGCCCATCTAGGCATCCAGGCAACAGTTAAGTTTCTTTTATTGTAATCTCTGTTAGGATCAGCCTTTGGGCAAAAATCAAATCTTGAGAAACCTAGGAATCTAAATCTATCAGTCAGAGCTTTTCGATAAAAGGGCTGTTCCTTAGCATATGCCACCCTACGTGAATCATTAGCAAAGAAAATCTTATGCATGGTAAAAGTGAAGTTTTCCGGTAATACAATAGAAAGCATTTTATCACCCAACATACCATATGCATAAGGGACATAAAAGCACTTTGCAAACTGACATACATTATAGGATTTATACATAGTAGGTGCATATTGATTATACGACCTGATATAAATAACATAATCTGGATTATAATCCCTTAAATCAAGCCAACGCCCATCTTCTGTATTGGCTTTTATCGCATCAACGTCTGTTCCCCTAAAGAACTCATAAGCATCATTTTTTCTGCCGGCAATATCAATACTATCATCCTCTCCAGCTTTTAACTGCGGCACTGCAAATACCAAGACATTTAAATCATCATGTTTTACAGCTTCGTCATATATACTTTTTACAGATTTCCAAGCCTGAGGAAAATTAATCAAGAATATCATTGTCTTCTTGTCGTTTTTCCTTTGATTAACTAGCTTAACTCCATTATTATACTTCGCACTAAGCTTATAATATCTAAAAAAAGATTTGACTATATGTCCCACTTGCATAACTATTGGCGGTAACTTTTCCTTAAATTCACTCATAAAAACTCCCTGTAAACTATTCCCATTTACTTACCCAAGGCTATGATTGCCTTGAACACTCTTTCACAATTATTGTGATCACGAAGAGTAAAGAATTTATCCATTCGTTCTGTATATTGGGTATCAGCTTTCCAATCATTGTCCGCTATTTTTTTTATTTCTTGTATCACTTCTAATTCCTCTGTAACAACCGGACCAAAGCCATCATTCTCATATGAGAAATAACCCTCTGCATAATGTCCCTTACGATAGTTTTCTTTATCAAACTGATAGTATATTTCAGGTTTATTCATATATGCAAAATCAAAATAAACACTAGAATAATCTGTAATCAGTACCTTGGATTCAATAAGAAGTTGTTGTACATCATATTCTTTAAATGACCCCAAAATCACTCTATCAGAGCCAACTTTAAACAAGTTGAGATACTTTTGAAACTCTATATGTGGGTAGAATACTAACTTCAAGTCATTTTTTTCAAGAAAATCTAGCAAATCTCTATTATTGATCAAAGAATTGAATTTTTTATAATAATCCGTCTTAACGAAATCCGCATAACCAGAGCATTGACTTGATATATTCTGTCTCCAGGTAGGCATTACCAGAATTTGATGCTTTGTTCTGTCGTCAGCATCAAGTTTATCGTATCTACACATTCCCAATAATCTGATTGTTCCCTCCGGATGCCCATATGTATTCTTGATATACTCATATTCAGGCTTAGCTGAAGTATTGAAAATATCCACAGAAATATGCGGATAATGATTAAAGAGCATATCATCTTTTATTATTCCGTGTTGAAGGAATATCTTCTTACCTTTAATGATATGAAGTATTCTATCAAGCCATACAAATGCAATCATATTAGGAGTATATCCCATTATGTGTGTGCTGATATTATATTTGGCCAAGCTCAGCATAACATAATGTTCAAAGCTTTTATATTGAACGCACTTTCCCAGTTTTCTAACTTTTTCATAATCCGCAGATTTATTATCTATAATGAATCTAGCATTAATCTCCGGATGATTATTGCAAATGTACTCCCAAAAGACATAGCCATTATCTCTGGCATCAATACCTCGTTCACTAATCAGCCATAAGTCCTTGTATTTATCGTCATTAAACGAAATGATTAATCCGTACACTTTTGCAATTTCATATTTTATCAGCATACTACTGGTAATAGCCAACATCTTTAACTTGTGAATTACCTTATTCATGTCCTTCTCCAAACTAAATCATCCCATACCTGAATAAAAAAAATTTAAAATTTTCTTTTACTCGGATAAATTTTAAGAGCCTAGTGCTTACATTATATGTTTTCTTAAAATCCTTTTTTACCTCTTCAGCTCTTCCTTTCTCTCCCATTGCAATACATTCTTTGTAGAAGAAAACCATTTGATTTAAAATATCATATGTGACTAATCTATTTAATGTATCATCATTTTTCTTAATCAAGAACTCATATCTGTCAATTGCTGCCTCATAGTCTCCATTCGCAGTCTTAAAACTTCTCGTACTAGTTATTCCGTCGTTACTGATAAAATATGTATACCCCCATGAATTAAGATAAACAATTTTCTTTGCCTTATCTAAAATATGATGCATGGCTCTTTTATCTTCATATGTAACTCCAGGCATAAATCTGATACCATCAAATATTTCTCTTTTAAACAACTTATCCCAAAGAACTGTTGTCATACTTCTATGTACTTCATCAAAGAAATTATCAAAGACTCTATCATGATTTGAGCCCTCATATACAACTTCCTTTTCGCGCATTTTAGGCAAAGTCTCTATGCCATCTTTAAGCAATCTATAATACTCACATACAATGTCAGCCTGATACTCTTGTATCTTTCTATGCAACCTAGAAAGCATGTTTGAATCCATCAAATCATCAGAATCACACCAAGCGATAAATTTTCCCTTGGCCAAATCCAATCCGGTATTCCTTGCCACAGAAACACCGGAGTTTTTTAAATGCTTTACAACCATTTTATCAGGATATTTTTCCATAAATTCATCACAAATAAACGGAGTTCTATCTGTAGATCCATCATCTATCAATATTATTTCCAGATTTTCATACGTCTGTCCTATAACAGACTCTAATGTATGTTGTAATCTGTCCTCTCCGTTGTAAACAGGTATAATTACTGAAATCAAATCACTCATATATGCTCCCAAAAGATTCTTTAGCCACACGAATTCATACCCAAGTAATCAAGAACTATTCGTATTTTACCTTCCGTCATCTTATCAACTAACTGTAATGTTTCCTTATACTCACATTTCTTTCTATACGCTAACAAAAACAAAAGGTTTGGCAATATGCAACATATAATTCCTCTATAAAGAATTGACTGTATCGGTGCATAAGCAATCTTACTACAAATAGTCAAAGTCAGGCAACTTACTACTACAGCGTACAGACAATAACCACCTAATTTTTTCAAATATCCCTTCAGATATTTCTTCTCAAAAACCACCGTAAAAAGATTATGCAACAGCCATGGAACCCCAATAAAGACCATTGATAAAACAGTAGAAAGGATAACTCCATAAAGCCCAATGAATTGTACCATTATCAAGTTCAATAACAAATTTACCCCAGCTGATATTAGAGGTCTAAATCTGTCCTCATGCCATATTCCAGCTGCATCTTTATATAAATTTAACATTGAATCTATTTGCTTAACAAAAAAATAAGTAACAAAACAAACCACAGCAAAAAGATCCAACATTAAATCCTTTCCAACCCACAGTTCCATAAATGGCTGATATAGGCATAATAAGCATGCCGAACAAAAAGTTGCCATCCAACAAATAATAAATGAAAATCTATTCAGATCATGAAAATTCTTCTCCTTTGTTTCTATAGCAACACTATTTCCAATGCCGGCTCTGCAAGCATGAAATATCACACTCATAAGTCCGCTTATTGCACCCATAACAAAAAAATAGTTTTGATAAACTGCAAGCGAAGTCAACCCTAAAAAGGACGAAATAACAATAGCGTCTGCCGAATCATAAATCACTGCCCCTAACTTGGAAGTAAAAAGATCTCTTATCTGGTTAATAATTATCCTAACAGTGTCGCTTTCAACAGTCCCTTTCGGTTTAAATCTAGGGTAAAGCTTGTTGGCATAATATGCAGTAATTACATTTGTCATCACCTGGGTGAACAACAAAACTATAACAAAATAATAATAATTCCTAAAGAACCATAAAACAAAAATCTGTAATGCATACTGTACAGTACTTGTTACTAATGTTACCTTACTAATAACATCGACTCGCTGATGCGCCTGTAAAATGCTATTTTTATATGAAAAGAGCCAATAAGAAAGAACAGTAGCGCCTAAATTCAAAAGGTACAGAATATAAACATTTAATTCTCCGGGCAAATCATTCTTTATCAGCTGCGGGATAAAAGGTGTCAAACATCCGCCTACAACAGCTATAATAAGACCAATTACACGATAAAAAAGACGATATAATTTCATCAAAGCGCATATTTGTGCTTCATCGTCCTCCGCAATAGGTTTATACATACTAAATACCATAGCAGAACCAACACCTAGTTCTGCCAGGTTCAGAACTTGCAGGATTGATGTGAACAGACTATTCAAGCCTAAATACTGCACACCCATCAAATATATCATCGCTGTTCTCATTAAAAAAGGAACAACCATCTGATAAGCTTTGAGAATCATTCCAAACGTAATATTCCGAGTAGCATTTTTCGTTCGCTCAATCTTCGCCAAGATAACTCCTAGATTTCTTTATACGCATTTAAGTAATAATCACTGAGTAGCTTGTAAGTCTTATCTATATCATATTTATCCTCATCCACATTAATTTCACAGCGAGGTGGACACTTAGATAAATAGTCGCATATCTTTGATGCCCATATATCAGGCGTGTCTGTCAAATCAATAAATGAAGTAGCTTCGCTAAACTTTACTTCTTCCGGCACTCTATCAGAGAAAAAGCATGGCAATTTAGAATACTGTGCTTCAACGCCTACCACTGGTACTCCTTCAAAGAATGATGGCATTACAAATGCATCCATCGCCTGATAAAGTTCATTTACGTCAGTTCTCTTTCCAAGGAAATAAACCTTGTCATTTATGCCTAGCTTAGAAACCAGACTTCGAATCTCCTCTTCCTTCTCTCCGACACCTATGATCAGAAGCTTAGAATTTGGTCTGAGCTTTGCTATACTATTAAAAATCTGAACTAATAATCTGTGATTTTTCTGGTAAGATATTCTACCAATATGCCCTATAACTAAATCATCGCCCAAGCCCAACTCCTGTCTTTTCTGTTTTCTTATCTCTTCGTCAAACAAGAACGGTTTCTTCTCAATGGCATTTGGGATTACATCAAACGTTCTTCCTTTAAACAAGAACTGTCCCGCTTTCTCACCACACGCAAGGAAGTCAGTAGCGACACCGGTGATGCACTCTCTATAATACATCTTGAGCCAGTACTTCATATCTCTATCAATTGAAGTATTATGGCTGTGGGCAATTCTTATAGGAACACCCGCTTTCTTACCTGCTTTAAGCGGAAGATAACTCATGGAATCTATATGAGAATGCATTATCTTGTATTCTGGATGCTCCGCAAAAAACCTATGCATATAAGCATAATACTGTGGCAGCTTATGTGGATAAAGTCGAGGAGCGTAATATACTTTTCCTCCTAATAACTCAATCTCATCATCATAGTCTGCTCGTTCAGGTCTATGCGTCAAAAAATCAAACTGAATCATCTCCCTGTCAATTCTTCTATAATAATTCATTAGCATAGTTTCAAGACCAGCTCTATGCATATTATTGACACATTGTAATACTCTAATCATTTTTCTAATTCTTCCAATCTACTCGTATAGTAAAAAAATTTACCATCAAACAGTTTCCTTCAGTTGTTTTGGCATTATTAATCTTGCGAATT
Organism: Butyrivibrio sp.; assembly: GCA_015056585.1. GTDB lineage: Bacteria > Bacillota > Clostridia > Lachnospirales > Lachnospiraceae > Butyrivibrio. The sequence goes on from SVFZ01000006.1 coordinate 46,806, forward strand.
ATACAACTAAAATGTCCACTTTGACAACTAGCAAAAGATATAAAATCATAGATTTAAAGATACTTTTTTTGTGTATCATGTCTTACAATTCGCCAAATAGTGAACGAAAGGGCAATTGTGACAGATACACAAGTTTACTATTCATGATATAGCAATATGCACTCCATCGAAATAAACTTTTTCCAGCTTCAAAATATTAAACTATTGTCGAACAAAGATTTTTTAATTCATTTTGTATAATAATACATAAACTCACCAACATAAACCCTGTCCTTATTGCTGCCTGATTAATGACAAACGCCTAGAATATTGGTGCCATTCCATTTTCTATAATCATCAGTATTCAAATATAGCTCTTTTCCACCCATGATGATGACAAGCAAAAAATTGGAAAGCACAATCCCAAAAAGATTGTGTAAAACGTATAAAAAATCATAGCGAAATGTTTCATTTTATGAAATATTTTTCTGTTGAGAGTATTATGTTCTTAGTGTATGATGTTTAAAGTTTTATTTTGGAAATTTTATTTCTAAATATAGTTGTATAGGAGAATTAAAATTGAAACAAAAACTGTATCTGCCTCATGCAGAAATACCTGTTGTTGAGCACTGCAATATGAATTGTGCATTATGCAACAGCCATGCATACCTGATTAAAAAAAGTTTTTATCCTTTTGAGCAATATAAAAAGGATATTGATGTTTTGTCCAAGCATATTCACTTTGGTCTGGTTACATTTATGGGAGGGGAACCACTTCTTCGCGAGGATTTGATTGATTTCATTGCATATGCTAAAGCCAAGAAGATTGGTGAAATATATAGAATTCTAACTAATGGCATTTTGGTAAAAAGCATGTCTGCTGATCTTATGAGTATTATTGATGTGCTGGAAATATCTCATTATCCTCAAATGAAAGAAACTCCCAAGGAATTAAGCAAATACCTTGCTCCACTTGCCCAGAAGTACAATTTCACTTTTTATATTAAAGAAATCAACTATTTCAACAAAATTGATACTATTTCATTGGCAGATACTGCCGCGCAAAAGGGTTATGATAATTGCATGCAGCGAAAAGATGGCTGCAGTATATTTAATGGTCATTATTACAAGTGCATGAGACCCAAAACCACAAATCTATATCTAGAAAAAGAATGCGGAATCAAACTTGAAAACAATCTTCGCATCACTGACAGTCTCGAAATTGGAGGAGAAGATTTCGGAAATCGCTTAAAGGTTTATTTAGCAGACACAAATAGACTTGAAGCTTGCAAGTATTGCCTAATGGGACAGGAAAAAGAAAACTCTATATTTCTTAACCTGAAGCATAAAGCTTATCAACATCCTGCCCTTATCAAAATGTACTATAAGAATATGGTATTCTATCATTGTTTTAAGAATGCAAAAAAAATATTTACTTTTGACGAAGGTGCCCATTCAAACAACAATGATTGTATTAAAACTCAGGAACACAAAGTAAAATGCTTGGGATCAAAAAAAGATTTTGAAGTTTATCTGTAACATAATGACAAGATTTTGTTATATCAGACAAATCCCTAAACAGATATTGTTATAGAGCGCAAAAACAGAGCCACCTCAATTCGAGGTGGCTCTGCTCAATTATGTCTATTTAACATTTCTTCGAACTATCTTGTATGGAACTTCTTTGGTACCTACATATCGTCCCTGGCCTTCTATCACTAAGGTTGCTTTTCCAACCCCTTCGCCAGAGTTCACATTAACGATTACATAATCCGATTCACCAAGTGCAACGGCTTTTTTCCCTGAACCAATTGTAACCACTATATCATTTCTATCCGGAACCGCAGGATTTCCGTTGCGATATTCCTGATCTTTTACTGTGACCTTAGCCTTATCTATTGACATTTGCCCCATACGATATGTCACTGAAAACTCTACAGGAATATAATTCCCTCTGGCATCTTTATCACTCGTGTAGTTCTTGCTCTTTGGCGAAGGGATAACACTAAATTTCATATTTATTTTAGCCCCCGCATGGACTACCTCATTAGCCGGAATCAAGGCTCCTGCTTTTCTGGAATATACTATTTTCCCGGAAGTATTTCGCTCAGTTATACCCTCGGCGTAATAACAAGTCGGTGAATCAGCATACACATAATCAGAATTCAGTTTGAGCTTTACCCCATCATTGTAAAGCACCGGGGTGGATTTAAAGTAATTTTTACCTGCGTTTTCCTTATATACCAGGTCATTCGCAGCCACCTCTATTGAATCACTGTCCAGTCGTAAACGCGCCACTGTAAAGGTTAATACTTTAGAAAGCTTGCCCTTATAATTACCATCAAATTTTACTGTTATTGTAGCTTTCTTTCCCGCCGCATTATTCTTGGCATATGAAACAACATAGTCCTTATCTTTAATAAGCTCTTTTCCATCATTAAGCACAACTGCTATGTCCGGGGTAGCAAGCCCTCCAACAAGTGGAACCGCCGTCGGATCAAGCTCCGGGTCCAAGAAGCTGACCTTCACATCCTTCGATGTAAGTTTTGTTTTCACAATCTTAATTTTCTTTGAAACACTTCCAGTAGTACCTTTGCTTGGTATACCTTTAAATTCTACAGTAACTGTTCCAACGTCATATCTGTCATAGGTCGTTGAAATAGTAAAGCGATCACTTGATAGAACCTGCTTGTTGGAATTAACGATGACTGCGCCTAACCTTTCAACGGACGCCTGGGTATCAATATCAAAATATCCATCTCCATCATCATCCTTGTCTGAATACACAAGGACATAATTGCCATCATAATTAAGCTTTGTATTTATACTCTTTATAGAAATCTTGGATCCCTTTATTTCAAAGAAAACATTGTATGAACCGGCAAGTCTGTTAAACTCAGGGTTATCAGTTGGTACAATAGTTATATAATTGTCTTTACCAACATAACGATTGATATCCGGATTTTCAATCGCAGGGTCAACTATGCTGTAATAGTATCCCTCCTCAGAAATAGCAGAATTGGCTGCATCATCTTCTATATAGGTAAGTTCCTGCCTGCCTATTTTTACTTTTATTTTGCCTTCCTTAAAAAGCTTTATTACATCTTCAGATACCGACATCGGTATTCCATTATCGTCTTCCCTATATTCCAAAGCAGCAATCTTTTTTGACAGCTTTGCTTCATCAAGCTGAAGATAATTTGCCTCAACCGATGTCTTAGAGAGAACCTGAAGTCTGGGAGCCCAGGTTTCTCCGCTTGAAGCAAGAACACCTGTAAAGTTCTTTTTTCCTTCTATGTTAACTAGATAAAACAGATCTTCATCCGGATTATCTTCCATGCAATTGTTAACATCTTCTTTTACCTCTTCTGCTGTTAACGGATTATCAAAATCTATGATTTCTTCGCCATCTTCAATAGTTATCTTATTGTAGAAAATCTCATAGTCATTCTTATCTGAAAGAGTAACAGTCTTTCCGCTTGGAAGGTCTGCCTTTACGACAGGATTCTGAGCAAAAGATTTATCGTAATAACGGCCTGTCAGATTTGATGAAGATGCCAAATATGCATCAGAAATGTCCATGGCATTTATATCAAAATAAACAGTGGCCGTACCTGTATAATTACCGGTCAGCGCAAGTTTGACAGCCGGTGCATTAAGTGTTTCCTTGTCACTCTCGTCAACTCCATCTGAGGTAACAAAAGCATCCGTATTATCTGAATATGAAACAGTATAATCCGTTCCCGCCAACAGTTTTTTTCCATTATAATAAACCCTTAGATCGTCCTCACTGTAAGTAATTTCATCGCCAGTGTATTTTTTTGCATATAAACTGCTAACCACGAGACCACTACTTGCAATGTCGACATCTTCAAATAATGCCCGGTCTTTTTCGTCTATTTCAAAACTCTGTACAGGCTCAGGTTCCTCCGCCGGTTCATCATATGCATAATCAACAGGTTCTTCAGTAGAAGATTCCTCAGACATTCCATCTTCTGCATCTGAATTCTGTGCAGGTATTTCCTGATCCTCCAGCTCTTGATTTTCTAAAGATATATCTTTAGAATCCTCTGAATTGTCATAGTTTGAAGTGTCTCTATAGGGATAATCTCCATCCATCGACTCCTCATAGGGAATATCCTCGTACCCTGTGTCCTCGCTCAATAAATCCCTTTGCTCAAACTCGCCATCTGTTACTTCCTGATTTTCAGGCTCACCCGCCCCAGTAAGTTTCCTTACAATCGCCGCCAAAACATCCTTTATATTAAACGGGACATCAACCGAAGTTCTTCCCGTTGGAACTACTTCCTCAGCATATGCAGGGGAAGCATCATTGTACTTTGCATACAGGATAATGTCGGAATTTAAGCTGATTCCTTCACTGAAATCAACTTTCTCCGTTAACGCCTCATCATAGTACCAGCCATCAAATTCTTTGCTACCATCGGGAACTGCCAAGGTGAAATCAAATGACCTTAAAGCGTTCTCGGAAGCATAGACATGTAAAGTCATTATTCTTTCAACAACGTCATACTCCCAATACTTAATATCCTCACATAACCCCAAACTGCTAATCAACTGACCTTCACCGGGATAGAATTTAATTGAATATGTGATATCGCTTTCAGATTGATCATCCAAAGCATAATCCTGATTCTGTATATCCAGAGAGCCATCATCTCCGGTATCCAGCTCAGCGTCAAACAGCCCTCTATCAATTTCAAGTCCATCCTTAAGTACATTTTCTCCTATTATATCTTCATCTTTGTCTTCATCATTGCCGTCCTCAGACAAAGTTGCATCTTCTTCAGTGTTATCATCCAAAGTTTCACTTTCTTCAGTGTTATCCTCTAAATTTTCACTTTGTTCATCAAAAAATAGAACGTCTCCACCTTCAGACGCGTAGGCTGTGACACCCTTCACATTAATACAAGATAATACCAATACCCCAGCAATAATGATTGCAAACAATCGTCGTCCTAACATATTATCTGCCTCCTTTTTAGCATGCATCAATTAAGGATTTTTAACACAAGAAGCATCCTTGCTCCAAGATATAAATAATAAAAAGAAAATGTGCTTGTAGCATAACTACTGCAAGCACATTAATTGTAACATTATTGCGATCATTCATTATTAAGATTATGTTAAAATTCCATTATTTATCAATAACACGCCGTCGCTTAATGCGATTTCTTTGGGATGGCTTTCTTGATATTATTTCTATCAGACATTCATCGGAATTATGTATATGTTTCCAACTACAACCAACTAACTAATCTCTTCTGAACAAATCCCTTGTGTAAACTTTATCTGCCACGTCATCAAGACAGCTGTCATAACGATTAGCTATGATAGAATCACAACTATTTTTAAAACGTTCAAGGTCATTTACTACCAGCGATCCAAAGAATGTTTTATCATCAGGAAGGGTGGGCTCATAAATTATTACAGTAGCCCCTTTAGCCTTAAGACGTTTCATAACGCCCTGAATACTGGATTGCCTGAAATTATCGCTGTTGCTCTTCATTGTCAGTCTATAGACACCAATTGTAATAGGGCGCTCCTTTTCCACATTCCACATTGAGTTCGCCGTGTAATATCCAGCCTTTTCAAGCACCATATCTGCAATGTGATCTTTTCTCGTTCTATTACTTTCAACAATAGCTCTGATAAGATCCTCAGGTACATCCTGAAAATTAGCAAGAAGCTGTTTGGTATCCTTCGGAAGACAATATCCGCCATATCCAAAACTTGGATTGTTGTAATGTGATCCAATTCTGGGATCCAGACAAACTCCGTTGATAATGTCCACGGTAGAAAGTCCCTTAAGTTCAGCATAAGTGTCAAGCTCGTTAAAGTAGGACACACGGAGTGCAAGATATGTATTTGCAAACAGTTTAACAGCCTCAGCCTCTGTGAACCCCATTGTAAGAACACTTACATCCTTTTTTTCAGCTCCTTCAACCAAAAGACCGGCAAACTTTTCCGCACTCTCTTTGCTATTTTCATCACAGCCTACAATAATGCGGCTAGGGTAAAGATTATCATAAAGAGCCTTGGATTCTCTAAGAAACTCAGGACTAAAAATAATTCTGTCTGTACCAAACTGTTCTCTAACCTTCTTGGTATAACCAACAGGTATTGTAGACTTTATGACCATTATAGCCGAGTCAGAACTGTCAAGTACAAGCTGAATAACAGCTTCCACGGCAGAGCAGTCAAAAAAGTTCTTCTGTGGATCATAGTTTGTAGGAGCTGCAATAATTACATACTCTGCATCCCTATAAGCTGCTGCCCCATCTGTTGTTGCCTTAAGTTTAAGATTTCTTTCCTCATGTTCAGCAAGGTACTTTTCAATATAATCGTCCTGAATCGGGCTTCTCCAGTTATTTATCATATCAACCTTTTCAGGCACAATATCGACAGCCGTTACATCATTGTGCTGTGATAAAAGCACTGCCAAACTAAGTCCAACGTAACCTGTTCCCGCTACCGCAATTTTCATTTCTTGCCTTCCTTCCCCAACATATCCTGTTTTAAATTATTCTGAATAAATCCTCATTATTTTTTCAAGGTATTCATCTATATTATCAAAGCTTAGTTCCCTGCATGCTTCATGCATTTGCTCTGATTTCTTATCATCCTGCCATAAAGTATGGATTGCATTGCATAATTGCTCAACATCTCCGCTATTATATAATAACCCCGTCTTGCCAACTTTGATAAGTTCAGGAATTCCTCCTATATTAGCTCCTATCACAGGTGTTCCGTAGAGCTGTGATTCCATTACTGAGAATGGACAGTTTTCATACCACTCTGATGGATAAACAGACATTCTTGCCTTACGGATAAGATTCTCAAGATCCTTCCCGCTCTGGAAACCTACATTCTTAATGTTCGGAACTTCGGCAAGAAGATCCTCCAGTGGTCCTTTTCCTGCGAACACAAAATCAACCTCGGGCATTCTCTTAGCTGCCTCTAATAAGGTTCTGATACCTTTTTCCTCAGAATATCTTCCGAAATAAAGAACGTAATCTTCCTTCTCGACTTCAACCCAGGGAATCTCATCAATAAAGTTATGTATTGCCACAGTCTTAGGAGCGAAAAGAGGATTACTATCAAGCTTACTCTTCATGAATTCGCTACAGCAAATGAATTTATCTATATATTTATATGTTCCCTTAAGCTTCCAGAAAGTAGCTTCCATGGTTCCAATGGCGCTCTTAGCAGTACTTCCGTGAATGCATTTTCCCTTGGTGCAATTTATGAACTTTCCACTGAGACATTTCTCACAGTTCTCTCTGGTATTTGGATTATTGCACATGTGATTAGGGCAAACCAACTGATAATCATGAGCTGTAAATACTATTTTACAAGCATGGTCATTTTCTTTTCTCCACTTAACAATCTCCAGAATAATTGACGGTGTAAGCTGATAATTAAAATTGTTGAGGTGTACTACATCAGGCTTAAAGTCCTCAAGTACGAGCCTGATTTTTTGACGAGCATCCTTAGAATATATGGTTTTAAAAGGATATGTCATCTTTTCAAGTTTGCTGGCGTTATGAAAGTCCATATCCTGAGTATATGCATTTACTCTGTTACCAACACATCTGCCCTCGTGCTCCATGCCAAAATACTGAACCTCATGTCCTTTAGCCATTAAAGCTTCGCCCAGCTTAAAAATATAAGTTTCAGATCCTCCATTAGGATAAAGAAACTTGTTTACCATCAATATTCTCATAATATCTCTCCACATACGCTACTTTAGTATCTTTTCAGCAAAGAACAAGTAGCCAAAACTAAAAACTGTTATCACTATCCGCAAAAGTATACAGCTAATTACTAATCTTGGCAATTGACAGTATTTAAAAATAATAATCCGCTTTTACGATAATCATATGTTAATTTTAACAATTATCACTTAAGCATTAACAAAATATGGCAATCATTATTCCTGTCATTCTCCTACACGTATTTCCTTAAGTTATTTCGCAAAAAGAAACTTCACAGATAATTCTGTGAAGCTCCCATTTAAGGACACATATTTGTCCTATCATTTTCAGTTTTAAGCAACTTATTAGGCTTTCAGTCAATCAGTTCTTTTCAGACAGTTTATTGTAAGCCTTCACGGCCATTACTTCTTCTGTTAAGCAGCCGCAAAGATCAGCAATCTCTTCCGGAGCCATATCCTTTTGAAGCATATTTGCTATAATTCGGTTTTTTTCCTCATCAATGCCTTTGATGCGTCCTTCTTCAAGACCTTCTTCACGACCTTCTTCGCGTCCCTCCTCAAAGGCCTCTTCCTTAATGACTTTCATATGACCGGCTTTGTTGTATTCATATAAACTATACATAATGACCGCCTTTCTTTCACGTAACAAGAAATCCTTAAGTATATCGTGATCAATACAATAGTCCACAGCCTTGGGTACAGCTTTGTTTAGTGATTCATTTTCCGAGAATTCCCGAACCTTCGCCACATACATAGAGTACTCATTGAGTTTCCTGCAGCTTTGCATCAGTGATGGATTCATTCCCTGATTGATGTTAAGAACTTTCACTGTCAGTTCAAGATTCGGCGATTCTGAAAGATTCTGATACAGTTCTGACAGTCTGTAGGTCATTTCCTCCGGCATTTCATCTGTTCCATTATAAAACATCACAAAATGAGGCTCCGGAATCTGAATACGCTTACTGCCGTATATTCTATCCTCGTCAACCAGTTGAGAAAATAGGCTACTAACATACAAAAGACATCTAAAAGGCATATTGGGGCACTTACTTGATTGATGCTCATAAATGTTCAGGTGAGTATCAATTATAAATGACAGATCATTATGCATACCCATAAAAATTGCATTGTCCAAAGTGTTGATGATAAGATCGTCAGGATTCTCATAATGCGAGTGATTAATGGCATTGTAGAGATCCAAAAGTGCTTTTCTGTCCTCCTTGAACAGTAGTCTGAATACTGTGTCCTTGTACTTCCTGTTAGCCCATGGCCATCGAAGTTTCGTAAATATAAATTTATCTATCCTGTTTCCCAATTATTGCATCCTTTCCGCATTAATGCAGAAAAGACATATAGAACCTATCTACACTAATACTATCATATTTTTTATTTTTTGTTGGGAAAAAGTGATTACGAAAGATAATCACTTTCTGTTTGGTAGAATACCGATTGAACTAATATACAATAATTAGCATCTTATTGTCAATGCATATGGCTTAAAGTGTCAAATACTGAATGATCGACGCAAGCCACAAAAAATCCACATTGCGAGCCTAATGGCCACAAAGTGGATTGTTTATACATAGAAATTTAATAATTTAGTTATTATATTTTATTCGTTTTCATTTTTGCTCAGTGCACATAAAAATAATAACTCGAGCCTGTCTTGTATAAAAGCTCAGCATCAAGTCCCTCTATTACAGACTCAGGCTCAGATGTGTAAGTCAGCAACATATAGTCTTTTTTAGCGTCAACAACATCCTGTGCAGTGTTTTCATCAACAATACAATAACTCTTTGCATGAAGGAGTGGCTCAAAGAAACAGAAGCTGTTCCAATCTTCATTTATGTAAACTACTGCTTCCTTATCTTCCATATAATTCATCGTAGAGTTCAGTTCTTCATTGTGATAGCAGTTTGGGACACAAAAGCCTCTTGAAATCAGATTTCCTGTATTTATAATCAAAAAAACTATAAGCGCAATGCAGGATGCATATCGAGCGCCAGCAAACACTGTAACAAGCTCTGAAATGATCAAATATCCAATCAAAATAAATCCAAAAGCTGTGCACATGACATACCTGGCAGTTGTAAACGGAGCAATCTTGCCGACTACAAGAACATATAATAAACAGCTTAGTAAAAGTGCCGCCTCAAACCCCCAAAGTTTTTCTTTTTTCTTAAATTTCAGAAGAATCAATACTGCAAGTGCTATTGCAAAAACCAAAAGAAGCCCCCAAAATCCTTGCTCGTTAAGAGCTTTAAACAAACCCTTAGCACCTTTAAAAAGGCCTCCGAAAGAAAGAGCCTTAGAAATAGCCTGTCTTCCTCTATATCCTCTGAAAAGGTGACCAACAATGTGATACCAGATTATCAGGTAAAAGATTCCTGATCCTGCGGCAGTAAAGATGCTCGTGCGAAGTTCCTTATATTTTCTGTTCATTTTAAGATTTATGGCAAAACATACACAAATAAAGAAAGAGAATATAAGGAAATAGTAATGAGTAAGCATTCCCAGAACTATAATAGCAGAGAACAATCTATAGAATTTTTTATCCAGTTCTTTATCCCAATAGTGCTTAATCAGATATGAAAGCGCTATCGTAAAAAACGCGAACTGAGTATACATTCTGATGAACATAATAGTATTCAGGAATATTACTGATGTCCCGTAAGCCAATATGATTCCAAAAGACATAAACTCGCTTCCCGTAATTTCTTTAGCCAGCTTATAAAGCAAATACATAATGGCAATCATCCACAGAATATTCACTGCTATTCCATACCACTTGCTAAACGTATTCGGAAAGAATGAACATACAGTATGGAAAATAATATAATATAGCGGTGGATGCACATCTGCCGCTTGATTTTTCCATACATTCACGTAGTTAAATCTCTGTCCTGAATTAACCTCCATATAGTCTTCAAAGGGCCCCATTCCTGAATATTCTTGTCCACGTTCAATCTTCGGTGTAATGCCGCCTACATGATTGGCCAGTCCATAATTCCATATTTCATCCAGATTATATCCAACCTTTTTGAAGCCTAAAAAGACAGACATAATGGCAACTACGATGATCACTACCCCAATCATTATTCTTTCCCGTGCTTTCATAAATCTCCTCTTTCTTAATCTGTAGTTACTCTTTATTATTGTTTAAGCAGCCATTATTTATATGCAAAACAGTGAAATTATACTATTTCTCCCCCCTAATAGCAACACTTATCATAAATGCCTGTTTAATATTCCTGTTTAATTCGATTTTTATTTCCCAAAAATAGTGCTGATATGCCTTATGACTTCGCCAAGGGTATCCTTCCCTTTCGGCCTTGTAATCTGATATATCTGTACAATCGCTGCAATCTTAAGACAGCTTTGCATATATTCAGGAGGAACTCCCCAGAATTTAAATCCGTCTTCGCCACGGTAAATGTTTCGAAGAATAAGCATAAGCTTCTCGTGACCAGTAATTTCCCGAAAAGAAAGATCCTCTTCATTTGAAAGCATGATCTCAAATAGATAATGAAAGTCCGCCCCCTCAGGCAAAAAGCCATCTTTCAGCCTCAAAGCATATTTATCCCTGTCTTCATTTATATAAATCAGTTCCGAAAGATCATAGCCTTTTTTTGCAGCCGCATCTCTACACAACTTTTGCTGAGGATATGCCATGTTGATGTGTGGTCTTTCTCCTTCCACGGAAATCGAACAAACATCATCAGCAATAAATAAAAAGCCTTTTTCCAAAAGAGCATCCGTCACAGTTGATTTTCCGGCTCCGGACTCTCCGGTTACGATTACACCCTTTCCGTCCTTTGCAACAGCTCCTCCATGTAAAAGCACTTGCTTCCTTAGAAGCATGCAATATCCAAATCCGCTTCCCAATAAAAAACTTCTTATCTGTTGATGATCAGCTCCGCGCGAAGGTGCAACAGTGATAGAATCTTTTGTAACCCAATAATCCCCTACTCCCGGAATTCTATAAACCATTGTGTCCTTCGAAAAAGCTACAAACGGTTCATCTTCACTTTTGTCCTCAAACAGGTCAAGAGCCTCCTTTGGCATATCTCCGATAACAATTCTCACATCGGATTTATCAGGAAACTCTCTTTCGTATGCCTCCTCTATCTGGATTTCAGATTCAACATTTAAGCCATATAAAAAATATTTATAGTTCATGGTCGCATTTCCTCACGAAAGCAAAATAGTCCTAATAATGTGCAATCCCAAACACAACCGAATTATAGTCACAGTCATATATCACAGGCAAAACTTGGCAACAATCCCGTAGCCATCACCATTGCCTCCAGTGGCATACAATTTTCCACAACGAAGCCATGAATGCGCAATCATTTTGCCGTTCTCATCTTTGCCCACCCCAAGATACATTGTTGAAGTAATGCCTTTTCTTCGTAAAAAATATCTGACTGTCAACGCTCTCACCAGACATTTGCTCTTCCAGGGGGTTTTTCCAGCGATTCTATTTACATCAGTAGAGACATCATAGGCATATTTATAATTCCATGATGTGTCATCCGCAGGAGATTCCTCCCCTCTTTTCCCCCACCTTTTTTCAAGTTTTTTTGATGGAATCAATAGCATCTGTGCTCTGTAGAAGGCTGTAAGATACCAGATTGCCACAACTCTCCTAATATTTTTATTCTTCATCTAAAAGTCCCACGCTTCCAAGAAGCCCTAACCTGGATTCAACAATTTCCACCTTCTGCATCCCTGTAAATGATTCTTTATTCCTTATAAAAAGTTGCCACAGTACTTTTCGCACCGCTCTATGAACCCACGCTATAGGAAGAAGCGCCGGCATTTTCTTGGCATATTCATAATTTTCATTAAGTTCACAGGGCCTTGGAAAAAGAAAATTGATTGTCCTCGCCAGCTTACTCTTTTTAATTTTCGTCCTCTCACCCACAAAATACGGCTCAAGTGTGCTTGTTAACTGCCACTGTTCTGTTCTGAGCTGATTTTCATCTCCAATATAAATAAAATCCACAAGAAGGGCATCCAGTATTTGTTCATCAGTCTGCATTTCATGACCGTTTAATATGAATTCCTTCATACCAAATTTTGTGATACAGATGGTAAAGAAATTCTCACAAAACTTTGTATAGCCACATTTTTCCATTACATCCCAGAAAAATACCGGATTGATATTATCCGAATTCTTATCAACAAACAGAACAATATCCGTAAAGAACTTAATGCTCGCTCCTTCGAGAATAAAATGCTTTATCATATGAAACACCAGATATACAAGATGTTCATTTACTCCGAAGGTTCTGATCTTGCCTTCTTTTAATCTCACGTTAATTCTATGCTCAGGTCTATCTATACCTGCGCCCCTGATAATTTCTATCTTAGAGCCCTTGTAGTCCTCAAAAACGCTGGTATGCAGCTCTATCTTGTGTCCGGTGTGCTCATTCTTATAGACAAAAACCTGCTCTTTGGTTTCATGCTCCATGATCGAATAGCCTCTTCTTTCAATCATTCCGCAAACCTTTACTCTGTCGCTGGGATCCACCAGAATATCCGAGTCGGACGAAATCCTGTAAAGAGGGTTGGGATAGCAGGCTGCAACTATCGGTCCCTTAAATACAGCATAATCTATTTTTGCCTCATTCATTTCAAAAAGCAAATCCATAAGAGCATGCAAGTATTTTGCCTGCCTTATGTATATCTGAAGGCGAGTCGCTTCCCACTGTTTCAAAAGATCATCCGGAATTTCCCCTACTTGTCTCGCCACATCCAAGACAACCGCAGCAAGACCGTTTTTGTAAGCCAGTTCCAAAATGCCTTTCCAATCAGCACAATCAAAAAAGCCATCATTTCCAGGAATCTGGTTGATGGCTCTATTTGTAAGTTCAATAAAATCTCTCTCTATATCCTTCATAGCAAAACAATCCCACTCTGTAACGGTAATTTCATTCCTGTCCAGTTAACAGTTTTCCTAATCTATCTTCACATAAAAACATCAATTCTTTTATAACATAAAAAAAGAGCAGATGCAAAAACGCATCTGCCCTTGTATGATCTGTTATTAAGAAGCAAGAATTACTTAAGAGTAACCTTAGCGCCCTCAGCCTCAAGCTTAGCCTTGATGTCATCAGCCTCAGCCTTAGCAGCGTTCTCCTTAACCATCTTAGGAGCTCCATCAACGAGATCCTTTGCTTCCTTAAGTCCAAGACCTGTAAGCTCACGAACAACCTTGATAACCTTAACCTTGTTAGGACCAACCTCTGTAAGCTCTACGTTGAACTCAGTCTTCTCCTCACCAGCTGCTGCTGCGCCAGCACCTGCTGCTGCAACTACAACGCCTGCTGCTGCAGATACGCCGAACTCTTCCTCACAAGCCTTTACAAGATCGTTAAGCTCAAGAACTGTAAGCTCTTTGATAGCATCGATAAATTCTGCTGTTGTTAACTTTGCCATTATTATATACCTCCATATAGTATAATTTCTGAATTTGTGTTGTTAAAAAAACTAACTAATCTGTACAGATTACTCTGCTGCAGGTGCTTCTGCAGGAGCTTCTTCTGTAGCAGGTGCCTCTGCTGTCTCAGCAGGAGCTTCCTCAGCTGCAGGAGCTGACTCGCCGCCTTTCTCTGCGATCTGATTGATAACGCGAGCGAAGTTTGCGATAGGTGACTGCATAGAACCAAGCAATCTTGAAAGAAGAACTTCCTTTGAAGGTATGGAAGCAATCTCAGTCATTGCTGATGCATCATAGAATTTACCTTCTATAACACCACCCTTAATCTCAAGAGCCTTAGCCTGCTTAGCAAACTCGTAAAGAACACGAGCCGGAGCTGCCGGATCTGTCTCAGAAACAGCCATTGCTGAAGGACCGTTTAAAAGGTCAGAAAGCTGCTCGAAATCAGTTCCCTTGAATGCGAAGTTCATCATCGTATTCTTGTAAACCTTATATGTTACGCCTTCTTCACGAAGTTTCTTACGAAGCTCAGTATCCTGTGCAACAGTAAGTCCGCGGTGATCTACAAGTACGACAGCCTGTGCGTCTTTAATCTTTGAAGAAATCTCTTCAACTACAGGCTTTTTAAGTTCAACCTTTGCCATTTTTTTACCTCCTTATAGAATTTACCGCCAAAGAAAAACCTCTCAACGTCAAAGACATTAAGAGGTAAAAAAGTCTGTTCAAACTTTTCCTCGGCAGGCGTTTTCACATTATGTTCCTCATAAAGGAACACCTGCTGTCTTCGGCATGTTGTCTTATCTCATCTGACAACCTTAAATAGGTTATCACAATTGAAATCAGTTGTCAATACACAAATTATTGACGTCTCAATTACGTCTTAATCCTCAGCCCCAAAATCAACTCCATGTCCTTACTGCGTTACTACTTTTTCTTTTTTCATTTCTACTGTTTTCTCAAGATTGTTAAGTTTTCTCTCCAAATAGCTAAGCCTTATACGAAGCATTTCAACTTCATTGTAAGGAGTCATAGCAGCTTGCAGATTCCTTGATAAATCCAGATGACCCTCGGCAACGATTTGGATATTCTTACAGATCTCATTCTCAATTCGAAGGTTAATCTCAGTTATATCCTTTTTTATTGCCTTTATATCTCTCTGGGTTTCAGCAATATCCTTGTCCATTCTCTCAAGTTTATTATCCATCTGTTCGAATCTCTTATCTACCTGCTCGAACCTCTTATCTACCTGTTCGAACTTCTCGTTCATAGTCTGTAATATCAGATCAAGTTTTTCATTTATATCCATAATTTCTCTCCCAATCAATTTCAAATTAAAACGGACTGCATTCGAATGTGTCGTGCCAATATATAATATAGGAACATTTGTTCGATGTCAATGATTAAATTTTTTATCTTTCAAAATCAATTCATCTTTTGACTATCTGACGTTTATTGTCGAAGCACTTGTATCGAACATCTCCCGGCATTCGTCATCTTCAGCCATCTGGTAACTGATAGTAAATGTCTTATACTTTGACAGAATAATGTATACAGTCTGATATACCATTATATTACTGTCGGTATTGAATTCCGCCATGATTTTGTATCCCGGGAATCCATCAAAATCCTTTGTGGTAAAATCAGTGACCTTATACCCCACATCCATCCCATATGCTTTCTCATAGGCCTCTGCCAAAATAGACTGGTAAATATCTTTTGTCAGATTAATACTATCCTCGACAGATAAAAAACTGCCATTGGCGGCTAAAGTTTTCTTCTCTCTATTGGTCAAAACTTTATCCTTACCGTTTTCATAAATACTATATTTAATGGATGAAGATTCCATTGGATAGTTCTTATTTATAAACAGTCCCGATTCATTACCCGGGACAAAGTCCGAAGGAATAATAAAAGAGCATTGAGTAGCAACTTCCAGCTCATTATTCGAAGCAGCCTGAGAACTTATAGCAGTATTAAAAAAAATATACGCAACAAGCAGAGCCACTATAGCAAATCTCACCCCTGCCATTACACAGTATGGTAGTCGTTTTCTCAACATATCGCGGTCTTCCATTATTACTTAATTCAAAAAATATGCACAGCGAAATTCATCGCTGTGCATATTATTATATCATGACATTAATATGAAAAGTATCATTGAATCTGCCGAAAAATATTATGCTTTTTTAGCTCAATTTATGCTTTTCAAATTCAAAATATTGCATAGTATTTCTTTTATTCAGACAATCCTTCGATAAGTTCCAATGAATGTTCTTCATTTAGTTTCTTGCACATCTGAACAAAAGCATCAAGCGGAACGTTCTGAATCTGCTTGTTGGAACCGCGAACATTGATGGAAACAGTTCCTTCAGCAGCTTCCTTGTCACCTACTACAAGAATGTATGGATCCTTGTAATTCTTGAACTTCTTGATCTTCTCCTTCATGTTGTTGTCTGAATAGTCAGCCTCAACACGAACGCCTGCTGCCATAAGCGCAGCCTCAACCTTCTTGGCATATTCATTGTGCTCAAGACGGATTGGTACTATACCTACCTGGTACGGGCTGAGCCAGAACGGGAATACGCCCTTGAAGTTCTCGATGATGATACCGATAAATCTCTCAAGTGATCCGTAAATAGCTCTGTGGATAACTACAGGCATCTGCATGCTGCCATCCTGAGCCTGATATGTAAGGCCAAAGTTATGAGGAAGCTGGAAGTCAAGCTGAACAGTACCGCACTGCCACTCTCTTCCAAGCGCATCCTTTATCTGAAGATCGATCTTAGGTCCGTAGAATGCACCATCTCCTTCGTTGATCTCATATCCGCCCTCGCCGTACTTATCGTCGAGAATTTCCTTAAGAGCAGCCTCAGCTCTGTTCCAGACTTCGATATCTCCCATGAAATCCTCAGGTCTTGTTGAAAGCTCAGCTCTGTAAGTAACGCCGAATGTGGAATATATCTCATCTGCGATTGAGATTACATCTGCAATCTCATCCTTGATCTGTGATTCCATTACAAATGTATGGTCATCATCCTGTCTGAACTCCTGAACACGGAAAAGACCATTCATCTGTCCTGATTTTTCCTTACGGTGAAGCACATCGTACTCACTGTATCTGATAGGAAGCTCTTTATAAGAGTGGTTTGTTCTCTTATAAGTCATCATAGCGTTAGGGCAGTTCATAGGCTTAGCAGCCATAGTGTCATTCTGCTCACGATTATAAATTACAGAACCTGCCTGGATCTTGATGTTCTTAGGCTCTTCCGCAGGATCGTTATTGTTCTCAAGAATTCCCGGAATCTCTGCATCAGCCTTGAGCCATCCTGAAACTCCCGGAACCATGAACATGTTGTTTACATAGTGAGCCCAGTGACCACTGATAAGCCAAAGCTTCTTGTTGTTAACAAGAGGAGCTGCAATCTCAGTATAGCCATGCTTCTCCTGAATCTCTCTTGAATACTTGAGAAGTGCCTGATACATCTTCCAGCCTCTCGGAAGCCAGTAAGGCATACCCGGTGCTGTCTCATCAAACATGAACAGGTCAAGTTCTGCACCGATCTTCTTGTGGTCTCTCTCAAGCGCTTCCTGAATCATTTTGATGTGCTGCTTGAGCTCATCCTTGCTGGGGAAAACATAAAGATAAATTCTTGAAAGCTGATCTCTCTTCTCATCTCCTCTCCAGTATGCGCCTGAAACAGACTTAACCTGATAGGAAACATTCATAAGTTCCTGAGAATTTGCAACGTGAGGTCCTCTGCAGAGGTCCACATAGTCCTCACCCGTATAATAAACTGTAATGATCTCGTCTTCCGGAAGGTCATTTATAAGTTCTGTCTTGAACTTCTGGTCCTTGAACATGGAAAGTGCTTCCGACTTTGAAACCTCTTTGCGTGTCCAGTCCTCTCTCCTTTTGATGATCTCTCTCATCTTATCTTCGATGGTCTTGAAATCATCCTGAGTAACAGTCTTTGGAAGAACGAAGTCATAGTAACATCCGTCTTCAATCTGAGGTCCGATTGCGTACTGAACCTCCTTGCCGTACAGTTCGATAACTGCCTTTGCGAGAATGTGCGCCATTGAGTGACGATACACCTCTAAAAACTCTTCTCTTGTCATTTCTTTTTTCCTTTCCGGGCAATGCCTACCGGGCAATGCCTATAAAATATTATTGTTGCCTTCTCGAACGCAAAAGCGTTCAGGAATCTATAATAATTGGCATCACGGAAATCCGCAATGCCAATTCATTATCTTATATTTACTTGTTTTTTACAACCACTCTTGTAAAGATTCAAAATCAAGCGTTGCGACCATGGCACTTCTTGTACTTCTTGCCGCTTCCGCATGGACATGGATCGTTAGGATATACCTTGTTCTCTTTTCTTACAGTGTGAGAAGATTTCTCCTCTTTGTAAAGAGCCTTGCGCTTGTCCTCGTCGAAAATCTCTTTCCACTCCTCAAGGCCATAGAGCCAGTCTGCTCCTGCGCCTACCATATTTTTATAAAGAAGCTCCTTCTCAAAGCCAAGGTTAACCTCTGTATTCTCATCCATCTCTTCGATAGGATTCTGCTCCTTAAGGCTGTCATTGATTCCGTCAAGGAAACCAACCATTGTCATAAGGTCAACGCCGTATTTCTCAGCAAGCTCCTTGACTGTTCCCTTAACAACTTCGTCAGGGTTCTTGAGAAGCTGCGCGTAAATGTCACGCTCCTTCTGAAAATAGTCTGTCCATAATCTCTGAAGATCGCCCTTGTTGGCTGTCTCTGAATATGCCTTGTCACGCCATTCCTGTAATAATGCCATAATTTAATACTCCATTCCTACTACATTTTTGTTATGTTCATAAAATCATGATCATCGCTGTAATTTTATTATGCGTATGGATTATTTTAATATATTTCGCTCAGGATGTAAACCAAAACGACATTTCCTGTATATTTTCAGAAAAGCTCCTCCCATAATTGCACCAATAAGTGCACCAATGAAATTGTTTATAATATCCGTAAACTCAAAATTTCCCATACTTGTAACAAGCTGGATTATCTCTATTCCCCATGTGGTTATAAGACCGGCAACAAGCGTAAAAATAAACGCCTTGCGGTTTTCCGACCTGTGCCTTTGCAGCCTTATCAAAAAACCATATGGTACAAACAAAAGGACATTATAAATACTAAAAACTGTCTTAAGACCATTCCCGCCAAAATTTTCCCAAGTTGGGAACGGATTTATCTTTCCCGACGCATAGCCCGGTTCCCTGCGCAGTATCGTAATGCAAAGCATGATTCCGCTCCATACCACAAGCCAATACACCAGAAAAACATCTTTAAAAGTGCTCTTTTTCTTTTTTATCCTGATTATTCCCGGAATGAATACCAAAAGCGCGAATAGAAGTACAAGCCCTATCTGCGACCAGCTTATACCTGCAATTTCACGCCAAAACACATCATTCAGGGTCTGCAACTGATGTTCGTTAAGCAAAACAAACTCCTATAAATCAAATAAAATCCAGTTCCTTAAGCTTTTCAAGAAAAGCAAAAACCGATTTCTCGCAAGCCTGCCTTGAAATGTCATACTCGGAAAGAAGCTTTTCAACTATTTCTCCGACAGTTATCTCATTCTGTATTATATCCCAGATATCATTTCCGGTTCCTTTCAGCATAAAGTACTTGCCGCTTTCAAAATCAATCATCACTTTTTCACCTGATAAATCGGTCACATTCAGATCTTTCTTAAGCTTAATTACTTCATTCAAATCCATAATAAACCTCTCCCGATCAAAGCCTTTTTCGCCACATAAAGGAACAAAGCTGATGCATTTTTGCATATCGTACCCTTGTAGCGATAATACATTCTAGCATAATAAGAATTCTCTTTCAAAAGCGAAGGCATTATATTACAATATCACTCAAGTAAAACAATGATCATAAGAACAACATCATATACATTCTTGAATTCAAATTCAAGGAGTCATACTTAACACGAATTTTTTTCAATATGGAGGATCTATGCGCATAAATTTCACTAAGATGCAGGGCTGCGGCAACGACTACGTATATATTGACGGGGGAAAAGAGCTTGTTCCTCAGGATAAGAAATCGGAACTGGCAAAAAAGGTATCCGACAGGCACTTTGGCATCGGTTCTGACGGACTGATCTTCATAAACCCGGTAGCGGATGAGGATATTGATTTTGAAATGGAAATGTATAACGCCGACGGTTCCCGCTCTGAGATGTGTGGAAACGGCATGAGATGCGTTGCAAAATATGTCTATGATAAGAGGCTTACAGATAAAAAGAAGCTGACCATCATAAGCGCCGGCAAAAAGAAGTACATCGACCTGACTATAGATGATAATAACTTTGTTAGTTCCGTAAAGGTGGATATGGGTGCTCCAATCCTTGAGCCTGCTATGGTTCCAGTCACTCTTAAAGGTACACCTTTAAAAAGCCTTGATATTTCAGCTATTTCTACCGCCAATCTGTCAGGCACCGAAAATGCTGTAATAGACCAACCAATAACAGTAAAGGGAAAAAAGTGGCACATTACCTGCGTATCCATGGGAAATCCCCACGCAGTCGTATTCCTGCCTGATGATGTAGATCTTGCAACATTTGATATAGAATCTGTGGGCCCATATTTTGAAAATCACGAGGTGTTTCCAAACCGCACCAATACAGAATTTGTAAAGATTGATGACAAAAATAACGTCCACATGCGCGTATGGGAGCGAGGTACAGGTGAAACCTTAGCCTGCGGTACCGGATGCTGTGCCACAACTGTTGCCTGCATCCTAAACGGCCATACAGACAACACGGTAACTGTCCATGTTCTTGGCGGCGACATCACCTGCTCCTGGGACGGCGTTCTTTCCTCTCCTGTAATCATGGAAGGCCCGGCCACCACAGTTTTCGAGGGCAGTATTGAATTTTAAAAATACTGTTATTTCTCAGTTGGCTTTTCCGCATTCCCTGCACACCACGTAGATCCTCTCACTGTCGTCAGTAGGCTCTGCGTGCGTGTCTGCATCGATGGCGGTTACAAACTCAAGTCCTGCTGCCTCAGCAAAACTCTTCATCTCGTCCAGAGTATATCCCCTCTGATAATGAGTTTCCACAGAACGTCTGAATATTTCATCGTCCTTGTCACACTTTGCAAAGATCGTCACATCGTATTCGTTGATATGCTCCTCTTCGTGATAATAATTCTCCCAGATAAAACTGCAGTCCTCTCTGTTCTCAGCGATTGTTGCATCTCCGATCACATCTCTGTACTTGTGCAGCGTATTAAAATCAAAGATAAAGATCCCCTTTGGGAAAAGAAAATTATTTACCAGTTTAAAGGTCTCAACAACATCCTCATCCTCAAGAAGATAATTGATGCTGTCACAGACACTGACAACTGTCCCGGTTGTGCAGTAAAGATCCAGTTCTCTCATATCCTGTTCAAGATACATGATATCAAGACCTGCTTCGCTGCTCTTTCTTCTGGCAACATCAAGCATCTCCGGGGAAAGATCAATTCCCATTATATCGTAGCCTTTTTTTGCCATTACCATCGTAAAGCTTCCGGTTCCACAGCCAAGCTCCACCACAAGATTTTTCTCCTCATCAAGAGCTTTTGCCGTATCTTCTAAAGTCGCATTATCACTTGGCGTAGTACCCATTTCGGTGCTTTCCCCACCTTCTGCAGAAGACTTCACACCTGCAGCGTATGGCTTTGAAATTCCGTATTTTTCAATAAGTTCAGACACAAAAACGCCCCATTCCTCATAGGGCGTTTCATCCATAAACGTATCATAAACAGCAGCAAAATCTGTATATGCTTCCATCTTTTTCCTCTGATTTTTATTCCCGAATCACGGCCACAAGAATAACTCACACTTCCTGATACCACTTATCAACCTGCAATTGCACCACCAAGCAGCATAACAATCTTAGTTCCAAGTCCCATGATGACTCCTGCAAGAATAACCCCGCAGATAACAGCCTTCACGCTCTTTTTAAAATCCATATCAAGGATTGATGCAGCCAAAGTTCCTGTCCACGCGCCTGTTCCCGGAACAGGAATTCCTACGAACAAAAACAACGCCCAGTAAAGCCCCTTTCCGGCCTTCTCCTTGAGAGCTTCGCCGCCCTTATGTCCCTTTTCAAGGCAGAAGGTGAAGAATTTGCCGATCACCGGCTTATCCTTCCCCCACTCAAGCACCTTTCTTGCAAAAAAGAAAATAAATGGCATCGGAAGCATATTTCCGATAATTGCAACTATGTAGCTCGGAATAACAGGAAGTCCGGCAGCGATCGCGTATGGCACTGCACCTCTGAGCTCAACAAGCGGAACCATCGAAATAAAGAACACAATCAAATACTGTATAAACATGAATGATTAACTCCTTCCAAAACTTCTTTCTGTATACGAATTCATTCTAAAACAACAAATCGTATCATAGCGAAATAATGGTTATCCGTCAACCTAAAATCTCCTTTAAAACAGAAATCAGTCTGTCCATCTCCTCGTCAGTTCCGATAGAAATACGCAGATATTCACTGATTCTTGGCAGGTCAAAGCGGCGCACCACGATACCGTTTTGCCTGAGGTAATCAAAAATCTCTTTCCCATGCTTTTCCTTGTGCTTTGCAAAAATAAAGTTGGTCTTTGAATCTCCAAAGGTAAATCCCAGCTCGGTTAAAAGAGGCTTAACCCTCTCTCTTGTTGCTATAACCTTTTTTCTGCACTCTTCAAAATACTCTTTGTCTTTGACAGCTGCAGCGCCCAGTGAAAGCGCCGGCATATTCATTGTGTAGGAGTTAAAAGAGAACTTGGCATCTAAAAGGTACTTTATTATCTTCTTGCAACCAAAAGCATATCCTATCCTCATTCCCGCCATGGATCTTGACTTTGAAAAGGTCTGCACAACCAAAAGGTTTTCATACCTATCGATTAGAGGAAGCGCACTCTCTCCGCCAAAATCAATGTAGGCTTCGTCCACGATCACCACCACATCGGGATTTCTTTTTACAATTTCCTCAATCTGATCAAGAGGCAAAAGAACTCCTGTGGGCGCATTTGGATTGGCAATCACTATACCGCCGTTCTCCGCAAAATAGTCGCTGGGAGTAATGGTGAAATCCTCATTTAAAGGAACCTGCCTGAATGGGATTCTGAAAAGGTCAGCCCACACATCATAAAAAGAGTACGTAATATCCGGGAAAAGAACTTTCTTCTTCGGATCTTTGGAATTAAAGAAGGTCAGAAATGCCATTGCAAGCACATCGTCTGAGCCCACGCCCACAAAGACATTCTCCTTATCCACTTTGTAAAAATCAGCAATGGCTGTCACCAGTTCGTCACAGGTAGGATCCGGGTACTTCCTGAAATCGGAAACTTCCATCTCTTCCAGCGCCTTTTTTACCCCCGGTGCAGGCGGATAGGGATTCTCATTTGTATTAAGCTTTATTATGTTCTTTATCTTAGGTTGCTCCCCCGGTGTGTAGGGTACAACTTTTCTGACATTATCTTCCCAGCTCATATTTTCCTCCGTATATCAAACATCTTCACTAAAAACATAACACGCTTTCGTAAGGATTTTAGTTTAGCACGCTACATCGCTAAATTCATCTGTAACTTTATCATGTATTTCCATGCATGTAAAGTTGGATAGCAAGCAGAATATAGATATTTGTGAGTCATTATGATAAGCAGATGAAACACTAAATATAAAAGAAGGGAAGCTCGATTTCTCTGAACTACGTGAAATGAGAGCTTCCCTGATTTTAGATTATAGTGTTTTACTGCGAAAGAATAGTGAGCAAATATCTTTATTTGTGGCTATCCTATTCTTTAATGTGTCGCTGTTGCAAGTACCGGAACTCTTACGAATGCCACTATTCCGGTCTGTGACATATTTACAACCACATGATCTTTTCTGATCTCAGCGGCCTGAAGCTGTACCCATTTGCCGCCCTGAACCTGATAAACAGCGATGTTATCACCAACATTTACACCTGTAATGTAGAAGTTAACCTTTGCTGTTCTGAAAGCAACTGATGTGCTTACAGCCACACAGTTAATAAGTGAGCCGCCAACGCTGGAAGCCAGAGATGTAGCGGAGTTCAATGTTCCGCCGTCTGCTGCTGCCACAAGGAAAGTCACATTACTTCTTCCGCCGTTTATCTCAACGTGTCCGCCCTGAGATACGATGTTTCCGCCATAAGAAACTGCATTGTTCCTGATAAGCGCCTGAGTTCTCGTATCATTTGAGCTGCTGCCTGAAGATGATCTTCCGCTTGATCTTGATCCACCGCCGGAATTTCCGGAGGATTTTGCAGTAGCCTGAACAGCACTGATAAGCGCTGAAATCTGTGCCGACTGAGTTTTTATCTGATCGCTCTGAGTCTTAATCTGCTGGCTCTGACTTTCAATCTGGTTCTTCAGTTCTTCAACCTGTTTTCTCAAAACCTCGGCTTCAATACTTGCGGATCCCGTCAAGGTAGTGCTTTCCGATGTATCATCTGTTGTCTGGGTATCCGTCGCCAGTGCACTGACAGGAGAAGCCACAAACATAACACCTGCGATCATGAGAGCTAGAATCTTTTTCATCTTTCCACGCCTCCTACTTATTCCTAAGGACCTGTCGCCTCGTGCCGGCTCCTTAGTATGGTTTATAGTTTTCAAAAATCGTCTGTAAACATTTTTATCAGTACTCAGGGGCACCATAGTCCATTTCTCTATTAATCTGCCCTGTTACATCACCCACCAGACATCCCACAACGATCAGCTGCCTTCCTGAAAGCGCATCCAAAGTTGTGAGTGTGATCAAAAAATTCTCAGGCTGAACCTGATCTTCCCAGCCCTGTCTTATAAGCTTGTCCATGCTCCTGCCCCCGTATATTTCATCGAGAAAAGCCTGACATCCGGAAGCATAAGTGAAATCATATTCTTCAAGGAGCCTTGTATCATCTCTTGTATAAGCAGCAAAAACATAGTATATAAGCGCATTTCCATCCATATAAACATATACATAAGGATGTTCATCGAAGAAACTCTTATCCAAAAACATGCTCAGTTGTGAAAACATCGTCCCGTCAGAAGTTGAAGCCCCATGAAGTACTTCGTTGAAGTCGCACATATCTTTCAGGTTCGCAGCTTCTATATAGATCGCGCCGTGGCCATCCTCTTCCTTTTTGACGTTGTGATTTTTGTAAAAAGAATCATCGCCGTCACTGCTTTGTACAACAGGGTAATCAATATTGGTATCCGGAACCCTTATCCAGGCAAAAATGTCTTCGTTCTGATCACGTAATTTATCAAAATCAACGAAGGAATCATCTGCACTCTCTTTTGAGGCCTCATCTTCTCTGCCGAAAAGTTTTCCTTTCTCCGATCCGGCTGAGCAACCGCTAAGGAGCGATGCTATCAGTATTCCTGCCAAAAGCCTTTTAACAGTTTTCATATCTATACTTGTATATCGGCTTATACCTCTCATTTGTTTAGCCCACATTGTCAACTTTTTCATAAAAAACATCAATTATTGTCTTATAAAGGTCTTTTTCATCCACATAAAAGCCCTCATACTCGCCGACTTTCTTATTCTCGCCCTGAATCATCTTAAAATCAGTGGCATCAAAGGAAAACTTTGTCATATAGGGAGCCAGATAGGAAATCTCATCGGCAGTGATATTTGTGACCATCATTTCATTTATGGCAGTAAACATCTCGATTGCAGCGTTATTATTAGTTGATGCCATTTCTCTTGCTGCCTTGATAAAGCCGTTTAAATACTGGCGCTGGCGCTCAAGCCTTCTGTCACTGGAGCCAAAGAGCTTTATATCCCTCTCATGAACATAGGCAAGGGCATCTTTTCCTTCGAGATGTACCTTCTCGCCCTCCACAAGTTTTTTATCCTTATTTGAAAGATCCTCTAAAACCGTTACATCAACTCCGCCTACCATGTCATTTAAGACCGGAATGGCGCTCATATTGATGGCAGCATAGCCGTGTATCGGCAACTGATAAAACATATTCGAAACAGCCTTTACCTGATATTCACAGGACTCCTCCATGCCATTTCCAAATCCGTGCTGGGTGCAAATCTGTCCGACTATGGTTGTCTGATATCTTCCGTACTCATCATAGACGTCAATATCCGTCATTGAATTTCTGTTTATGCCGATTATCTTTATCGTCTGACTGCGAGGATTTAATACCAGTAAAAAAAGTGCGTCTGCCTGTCCTCCATCTGTGCCTTCCTGCACCTCTTTTACCACCTTATCGTCCTTATCAATACCCATAACAAGGAAAGTAGTGATGTCCTCGTTGTAGTCATAGACCTCTCCGTCGTACCTGATCCAGTCATCTTCCCAATTCTGCCCTGCTGAAACAGCGATATCTTCCGTGCTCTGATCCAGCACAGGCGCTATTGTTGCAGATTTTGAATCAAGATTCGATTTTCCAAAGAATCTCATAGCTTCCAGTCCCGAAAGTCCGACCGCTATCACCGTCATCAGACTGGCCCAGACTATGAGAAGAACCTTGCCGACTTTTCCCATTGGATGCCTTTCCCGGTCTTGTGTTTAAACTATTGTGACTATCTTACCGCTTTTATGCTCAATGCGTTTATTCTTACTGCTGTTCTTCACTCTCTGTAGCGCCTTCTTCGTCGCTTCCAGAGCCATCTTCCCCGCCGGTGCTGCTATCCTGGCTGTCACCATCTCCAAAACTCAGCTGCGGGAAGAACTCCGATTCTTCCTCTACCAGCCCCGACTGCTCACCATCTTTATCTATATCTTCTATGTCAGCCGCAAAAACTCTGGACTGCTTGGTAACATTTCCACTGTAATCAGCAACCGCATAATAAACAACTGCTGTCTCGGCATCCCTGTTAAGGACGACTTTCTCTACAACTATCCTGGATGTCATATCCCCATCCCGAGAGTCATAAGCATTTATCCCGTCTATCAGATCACTTTCTTTTGTCTCAGAGTCGTAGATCAGATTAAGTGCCGAAAACCTGAACTCAGGGCCCACGCGGTCGCTCCTTCCGTAGGCGATAATGATCAGGGCTATCAGCGCTCCGCTAAATATGGTAAAAAAGATTCCTAAAATATTTCCTTTCACCTGTTTCCCCCATTAACTGCTCTCTTGACACTTATCACGATTTCTTTAAGCTGCCACTTAAGTCCCTATACGCAGCCTTAGTCCTTCCTCATAACTCCGGCGAGGTAATTGAGCTCATCAAGATCATCCTCATCCGGTTGCTCCTCTACCACCTTGGCAGGCCTATTTTGAACATTACTTGTATCCTCACCGTATTTTCCGTAGTACTTTCCGTAATATTTCCCGTAGTACTTACCGTAGTAATGGCCGTAATTTCCGTAATATCCCTTGCCGGAAATATCAACTTTGTTAAGGACCACCCCAAGAATCTTTGCTCCGGACTTATCAAGCTGATCTTTAACCCTCTGCGCAAATCTGTAGCTTATGGCATTACTCTCAACCACCATTACTGCGCCATCGCACTGCTTAGCCACAACCGCGGCGTCAATAACACTTCCGAGAGGCGGCGTGTCGATTATCACATAGTCAAAAACGCTCTTCATGTTTTCGATGGCTTTTCCGAATATTCTTCCACCCAGAAGTTCACTGGGGTTTGGAGGCACCGGCCCACTGAAGATTACATAGAGGTTCGGAGTATCGGTCTCACATATCACGCTGGACAGCCTCTCTCTGCCCACCAGGCAGTGGGTAAGTCCAAGCCTTACAGAACCCGTTTTATATCTTCCGACCAGCACCGACTTACGCATATCTGCATCCACCAGCACCGTCTTTTTCCCGGCTTCGGCAAACGCTCTTGCAAGGGCCATAGCCACTGTTGTTTTTCCTTCACCGGGCGTACAGCTGGTAACGGATACCACCTTAACGTTCTGTCCGCTGAATTCTATATTACTTCTTAAGGTCTTGTAGGCCTCTTTTATCTGATAGTTGTTTTCCGACTGGCTAAAATGAAGCTTCGCATTCTGCATAACCCCTCCGTCTACTCTCAATCCGGTTTATTTCCACATTAGTCTTTTAAGGTCTTATTTTGATTTTGCCTTTTTGGGCTTTTGTTTCTTTTTCCCATTTTCCTCTGTGATCAGCGGGATCAGCGCCAGTGTGCTGACTCCGAGATATCTTTCCACATCATCATTGCTCTTTATGGTATCGTCCAAAAGATATCC
Source organism: Butyrivibrio sp. (assembly GCA_015056585.1). Taxonomy (GTDB): domain Bacteria; phylum Bacillota; class Clostridia; order Lachnospirales; family Lachnospiraceae; genus Butyrivibrio. Next base: position 75,183 of record SVFZ01000006.1, read on the forward strand.
AAGTATTGAGAAAAATGCCACCACCACAGCTCCAAGAAATCCTGCGATCACTGTCCATTTCGCCACGGAAGGACTTGCCTTTGTGGTGGGCACATTCGCTGTCTCTGCCACATTTATGGCATCTATATCCATAACTTCAGTGATATGCTCACTTGCTACTTCTCTTATGCAGTTGGCGATTTTCATTGCCATCAGCGGATCTTTATCTTTAACAGTAATAGCAACAATTCTGGTATCTGAAGGGGTTTCAACCCTCAAAACCTTGTAAAGGTCCTCATAGTCAGTGTCTATAAGATGAAGTCTCTGGATTACTTCCTCAAGAACACGCCTTGATTTGATCAGTTCCGCATAGTCCTGCGTCAGCTGGGTGGATATCTGCACATCCGAATAAGTAACCGTCTGATTTTCTTCCTTGTTCAGGATGTAGATCTTGGTTGTGGACTCAAACACCGGGTGCATAACAAACTTGCTAAAGAAAAGTCCTGCCAGCCCGAAGAATACTCCTGCACTGATTATGAGAAATGCTCTCCCCAAAAGGATTGCAAACAGTTCCCCCAGATTGATTTCCAATACGTCGTCTCTGTTTCCCATTAAACTCCCCTTAAATACTCTGCTGCAGTCTTTCGCAGACTCTATGGTAAGCGGCTGATTTATCTAACATTTACTATATGATCAAATAACCTCATTGTTTATGATGCACATCGGATTATTCCAAAACAGTCTGTCTGAATATTCATTTCCGAATTTCCTGCCGATAAACTCCCTACATTCTGATAGCTGCGGCGCTCTGCCGACCGTATCGTGTGCATCGCTTGCCACAAAATGAACCAGGTGATTTTTCAGCAGTTTCTTTGTGAAGTGAGAAATTCCAAAACCGTATTTTCCCATGATGCTGGATGCATTTACCTGAATGTAGCATCCCATATCTACCATCTCCTGCACATATGAGGCATGCGACACCATATCGCTGTACCTTTCGACATGTGCCAGAACAGGTATAAAGCCTGCTGCCTGAACCTGATAAATTGCGTTGTGGATTGCTTTGTAGGGATTGGTCGGATGAAACTCAACTAAAACATAATCTGATCCGGCCAGAGTGCAAATCCTGCCACTTACAAGTTCATCGAATGTTTCATCGCTGTAATATATTTCATTTCCTGAATAAAGCTTTACATCTATGCCGTTTTTTTTGGCCAGCTCCCAAAGAGCTTTAGTATATTTTTTGTTGTGATCCGGGCTTACATTGTGGTGCATCGGCTTGTGATGCGGAGTCAAAACAATATGCTGTATTCCGTTTTTTTGCGCAATTCTCAGCATTTCAAGGCTCGTCTCTGCGTCTTTAGCCCCGTCGTCCACTCCCGGCATGATGTGACAGTGAATATCTATTGATGGTCTCATTATCTGCCCCACTTGCATCATATTCGCTCGAAATCCGCTGTATATGCCGATTTCCAGCCTTCCAGATTAGAGCCAAAAGTCTTAACATCAAAATCCCAGTAAAATAGGCGCATTATGGCATCTATATCATGATAATTATACAACAAAAAAACGCACACTTTCAACATACTGTGGTTCAAAGTGCGCGTAAATTCAAGATATTGATAAACTATTTATAATTATTTTATATTTTCCGGCTATTACTTGATCTTTGTAGCGTCCTCTCTGTTGGTTTCAGCAACTATGTAGTGAGGACGATTCTTGGTCTCCATGTAGGTCTTGGCCATGTACTGACCCATTATCCCCATGGAAAAGAGCTGAATTCCGCCGATGAAGATCACAATGCAGATAGTTGACGCCCATCCGTTAACAGGATCTCCAAATACAAGCCGTCTTACTATTATGAAGATCAGCGCCAAAATGGCAAGCATTGTCATTAAAAGCCCGCCCCAGGAAGCAATGGACAACGGCACCTGAGAAAAATTGATGATACCGTCTATTGCATACTTAAGCAGTTTCCAGAAGCTCCATTTTGTCTCGCCTGCAACTCTCTCAACATTTTCATAAGGGAGCCAGTAGGTTCTGAATCCGATCCATCCGAATATTCCCTTTGAAAATCTGTTGTATTCGCTCATAGAGCAGATGGCATCCACCATCTCTCTCTTCATAAGCCTGAAGTCCCTTGCTCCGTCCACAATATCTGCATCCGAGATCTTGTTGATGATACGGTAGAACAATCTTGCAAACCAGCTCCTTATAGGAGGCTCACCCTGTCTGCTGACTCTCCTTGTGGCAACAGAGTCGTACTCTCCGCTTTCAAGGATTTCCAGCATTTGAGGTATCAGCGACGGCGGATCCTGCATATCCGCATCCATTACCGCCACATAGTCTCCCTTGGCGTTTGTAAATCCCGCATACATCGCAGCCTCTTTTCCAAAATTTCTGGAAAAAGAAAGATATGTAGCCTTACTGTCTGCCTCAGCCAGCCCCTTAAGCACTTCCAGCGTCTTGTCCTTTGAACCGTCGTTAATATAGATCAGCTCATAATCATATTTATCGGAAAGTCCCTGCAAAACAGAAGTCACTTCTCTATGGAAAATAGGAAGCGCCTCCTGCTCGTTGTAGCATGGGACAATCAGTGAAATCTTTTTCATTCAGGTACTCCTAATCAGCCTATAACTTTTGACACCTTTATCATTATAATGCAAAATATCTATAATAACTAGAATCTACATTAAAACAATCATCGATAGGGAGGCCCAATTATGATTCCACAGGATCCTGTGATCTTACTAAGTTATATCAACACCCAGCTTCGCGACAACTACAAAGATCTCGAAGCCCTTTCTGACGGCCTTGATATAAGCAGGGACGAAGTAGACAGTATCGTTAAAAAGCTTGAAGCTATCGGCTACAAGTACGACAATTCTTCAAACAGGTTTGTATGATATAAAAAGGGGCCTCGTCCGGATTTAATCATCCAAGCGAAAGCCCCTTTCATATATCATATGCATCGTTTCTCAAAAGTTCTCATGCCTTCACAGCCCTCGCCACAAGCTCATCGCCCGCTACGTCGAACTCAATTGCATCATGTGGCATAACTTTGTCTTCCAGAATAAGTTTTGCCGAAAGAGTTTCCACGTTTTTCTGGATATATCTCTTAAGCGGACGAGCGCCGTATATAGGGTCATAAGCATTGTCGATAACAAAGTCCTTGGCAGCAGGTGTAAGTCTTACTTCAATCTCTCTGTCAGCAAGTCTCTTATTGAGGTCTGCAATGACAAGATCCACAATTCCTCCAATATTCTCCTTGGTGAGAGGCTTGAACATGATTATCTCATCAAGACGGTTTAAGAACTCAGGTCTGAAGTGGCCGCGAAGGTCCTCCATCGTCTCTTTTTCCGCCTCTTCACTGATGGTTCCGTCAGGCCTTATTCCGTCAAGAAGATACTGGGCTCCGATATTGGATGTCATGATAAGAATCGTATTCTTGAAATCTACAGTTCTTCCCTGAGAGTCTGTAATACGACCGTCATCCAGTACCTGCAGGAGAATGTTGAACACATCGGGATGAGCCTTCTCAACCTCGTCAAAAAGAACTACTGCATAAGGTTTTCTTCTTACAGCCTCTGTAAGCTGACCACCCTCGTCATATCCCACATATCCGGGAGGTGCTCCGATAAGACGGGACACGCTGTATTTCTCCATGTACTCACTCATGTCGATCCTGACCATGTTATTCTCATCGTCAAAAAGCGCCTGAGCAAGACTCTTTGCCAGTTCTGTCTTACCAACACCCGTAGGACCAAGGAACAAAAATGAGCCAATAGGCTTTGTGGGATCCTTGATTCCGGCCTTGGATCTCATGATGGCTTCCGATACTTTGACAACCGCATCGTCCTGACCGATAACCCTCTGATGAAGCTCATCCGGAAGATGCAAAGTCTTATTTCTCTCACTCTCTGTCAGCTTGTTTACAGGGATTCCGGTCCACCTGCTGATGATACCTGCAATTTCCTCATCGGATACTCTCTCATGAACGAGAGAACCATCACTTTCATTTTCTCTTGCAACTGCCTCAGCTTCTTCAAGCTGCTTCTTAAGGGCAGGAAGTTTGCCGTACTGGAGCTCTCCGGCTCTCTCGTAATCCCCGTTTCTCTGGGCAATGGCAATTTCAGAATTTATTGTGTCAATCTGCTCACGCATTGCAGCCAGCTTATCCACTGCCTCTTTTTCATTAGACCACTGAGCCTTTCTGGTGTCGAACTCTTCCTTAAGTTCAGCCAGTTCCTTCTGCAGATTAGCAAGTCTCTCCTTACTGAGGGAATCGTCTTCCTTCTTAAGGGCAGCCTCTTCAATCTGCATCTGCATGATCTTACGGTTAAGCTCATCCAGCTCAGCCGGCATGGAATCCATCTCTGTCTTAATAAGAGCACAGGCCTCATCCACCAGGTCGATTGCCTTGTCAGGAAGGAATCTGTCGGAAATATATCTGTTTGAAAGAACTGCAGCACTGACCAGAGCACTGTCCATGATCTTTACGCCGTGGTAAACTTCGTATCTCTCCTTAAGTCCACGAAGAATACTGATGGTATCCTCAACAGTAGGCTCTTCCACCATAACAGGCTGGAAACGCCTCTCAAGAGCTGCGTCTTTCTCTATGTACTGTCTGTATTCGTTGAGCGTTGTCGCACCGATACAGTGAAGCTCGCCTCTGGCCAGCATAGGCTTAAGCATATTGCCTGCATCCATTGCGCCGTCAGTCTTGCCCGCGCCAACAATCAGGTGAAGCTCATCGATGAAAAGAATTATCTCTCCGTCCGAGCCCTTGACATCCTCCAGAACTGCTTTGAGCCTTTCCTCAAATTCGCCTCTGTACTTGGCACCTGCCACCAGCGCTCCCATATCAAGGGAAAAGATCTTCTTATCCTTCAGCGCTGTAGGCACATCACCGCTTGCAATTCTCTGTGCAAGAGCCTCAACAACAGCAGTCTTACCAACACCCGGCTCACCGATAAGTACCGGATTGTTCTTGGTCTTTCTTGAAAGAATCCTTATTACATTCCTGATCTCGGTATCTCTGCCGATGACAGGATCCATTTTCTGCCTTCTGGCCTTCTCAACCAGCTCGGTTCCGTATTTGTTCAAAGTGTCATAGGTTGCCTCGGGATTGTCAGTTGTGACGTTTCTGTTACCACGAACCTCGGACAACACCTGAAGGAACCTGTTCCTGTCTATGCCAAATTCCCTGAGAATCTCCTTAACTTCCCTGTTAGGTTTTTTGATCACAGCCATAAACAAATGCTCAACGGAAACATATTCATCTCCGAGAGCCTTAGCCTCGTCCTCAGCCGATAAAAGAGCCTTGTTAAGGTCAGAGCCAACATAGGGATGTCCTCCCGAAACCTTGGTTCTCTTCCCGATAGCCTGCTCAATGCGGTTTAAAAATGCATTCCGGTCTATGCCCATTTTCTCAACGAGCCTTGCTATCAGGCTGTCATCAATTGTCATAAGAGCATATAAAAGATGCTCCTGTTCAATTTCCTGATTACCGTATTCCACAGCAATCTTTTCGCAGCCATTGACAGCTTCTATAGATTTCTGTGTAAACTTCTGTATATTCATAATGCCTCCTCTCCGGGACTTTGTGTTCCTTTATTCATATATCGCTTGTTCTATTACATCTATAACACAAATTAGCACTCTCGTCAAGAGAGTGCTAATAAAAAATTTAAATATGCATTTTTGCGGCTTTCAAAACTCGATTCCGACTCTGGCGCAGATTCCTTTATCATACGGATGTCGTATTTTTTTCATTTCTGTAATATAATCTGCTCTTTCGGTAAAAAAGCTGTCGGCATCACGTCCTGTCACTACAATTTCCACAGCATGACCTTTTCGATCTGTATTTTCACCATCCCCACCGGCACAGACACTAAAGAGATTTTCCAGCCTCTTTTTATCTATAATTCCATAGTTATATGGGTATGTGGCTTCATCCAGTACCAGAAGATCACACTTATCATTCATGATAAAGGTTTCTATTTCATCCAAAATTCTGTTATGGGCTTCAGTGTATTCTTTTACCTGCTGCTCATCATCTTTTTTAAACCAGCCAAGATCCTTGTCGTTTCTGATCACGGTAATCTCAGGAATCTTGCAAAGGCTCTTTAGCTCTGATGTGTCTCTCCCCTTCATAAACTGGGCAAACACAACCTTCATGCCTGCGCCTGCTGCCCTCATGGCAAGACCGATCGCAGCTGTTGTCTTTCCCTTACCGTCTCCGGTATAAAGGTGAATAAGTCCGTTTCCTGTCATATCTTCTCCATCCTTCTTAAAGTAAGCAATACACAGGCCAATGCTTTTTACACTTAGCTTACACGCATATTTGCCCTGTCTTCAAGCTTTTCTCTGTTGCTGCATTTTAGGTTACTGCAGGCAGCGCATCTTGCATATTTCTCTTTCTTAGTCTTAAGAAGTGGTGTTTCAAATACCACACTCTTTTTGGGGATAAGGACATAAGCCTCATTGTAAGTAATCTGCTTCTGCCCAAGAAGCCTCATAAGTGCCGGGAGCCTGTTGATGGGCAGTGCATTATCACCTACAAAGGTGTAGTCTCCGGCATACAGATGGGTCTTCTCATACAGTTTTCTGTCTATTTCGTCGTAGGCAGCCCAGAGCAGCTCAAGCCCCAGGCAGTCCAGAATATACGCCTTATGTATATCTCCGCGGTTCAAAAAGCTCTCCTGATACTCGTCAAAAGCCTGTCCAAGAGTAACCACGACCAGTGCCTTTAAAGCATCACTATCATCATCCTTTGTGATCACATAGTGAAACTCCACGTGTACTCTGGGATTAACTTGTCTATACAGCCTGACAACATCCGCTTTATCTTTTTCATCAAAATGATATCGCCTGATAAAGTCGTCAAAACAGGCTTCGTTAAGGGATACCTTAAGGGGAATGAAATTCATTCTTTTTCTTCTACCTCTATTACTTTGCCGTCAACAACTTCTGCTTCCACAATTTCATTTCCTGATCCTGCCTTACTCTCTGAAAATGCCTTTGCCTGCTCAGCCTTGTTTGAGGCGATGCCTACAAGAAGAGCAGAGATAAGGTTTGTAGCCCCGTCCACAATGAGAAATGCACCTATAACAGTCACAGCAATTTCTTTTGCTCCTGTTGGATTAAAAAACAAAAATGCTCCGAGAAGAGCTGTGACAACTGCAATCACCAGTGATACCCACCAGGTACGGGATTTGTATTTCACAAGGGAAATGGCCTGCCATAAATTACCAAGTCCGCTTACCATAATAAATATTCCGAACAATTTAGGTATGAAATCAGTGAATTTACCGGGATTTGCAAAGATCCAGCCACCGACGGCCGCTATCAGAATACCCGCCACAAGTCCCCCTGATATCACAAAAGTGCGCTCTTTTTTGACCAGATAAGTTATCACAAACACAGCACCAATCAAGAAAAGAAGCGCAGCAAGGGCTCTGGCCATTATATCAAGACTTGCCTTAGTCCACACAGCAAGCACAATCCCTATTACAATCATAACAACAGCCTTTATAACATAATCAGGCTTCATCCTTTTTATTGCACCCATAATCGCCTCCAGAAATTTTCAAAATTCTATCGTTACATTCTAAAATAGCACATTCTGCAAGATTTTTGTATCATTGAACATTTTAGTGTAGAATAAACTCGATAATGTCGTTACAATTCATATATTGGAAAGCAACCGTAATTGTAACAGAATAGTTTTCTACCTAACAATCGGAGAATAGCATGGTTATAAAAAATGTAAATCTTGAAACTGTCTGTGGAATCACAAGTACTTTGCCCGAAAATACTCTTCCTGAATTTGCTTTTGCAGGGAAAAGTAATGTGGGCAAGAGTTCCCTGATAAACGGTCTTATGAACCGCAAAAATTATGCCCGCACCTCACAGGAACCCGGTAAGACACAGACCATAAATTATTACAACATCAATAATGAATTTTATCTTGTGGACCTTCCCGGATACGGTTTTGCCAGAGTTCCAGAGAAAGTCAAAGAGCAGTGGGGAAAAATGGTTGAGAAATACCTCCATACCTCCAAACAGCTGCTCAGAGTTTTCCTTCTCATCGACATCAGGCATGAGCCTTCAGCCAATGATATGCAGATGTACAAGTGGATCGTTCATCAGGGATTCCAGCCTGTTATCATAGCTACAAAGGCCGATAAAATAAAAAAGACCCAGCATGAGAAGCATCTGAACATGCTCCGCAACGGTCTGGGCCTTCCGGATGAGATCCGTATTTTTCCTTATTCTGCTCTTTCAAAAGAAGGCCGCGATGAAATATATGCCTTCATGGACGAACTCCTTTTAGAAGTTAATTCGCAGAACTGATTTTGGTCAGTCAAATATTTATTTATTCGACAATTCTTTTATCAGGTTGAGAGCTGCAGTGCGTGCCTGAGCGTTTTCAGCAAGGCCGTGCTCTGCTCCGCTGATCCTGACAAGTCTGGCGTTCTTCATAGTCTTAACCGCCTTCTCGGAATATGAGATTGGAACAATAGAATCTTTGGTTCCATGGGCAATGACAGCTTTTCCGTTAAAATTCGCCATCACTTTATAAATATCAAGCCCTACAAGGTCCTGAATAAACTTTCGCCCGATAACAGCTCCTAAAAATGGAATCACATCAGGAATCAAGTTATATTTAAGGAGCATCTCATAGCCTTCGCCGGATAGTGAATAGGCCGGGCAGAATGCTATAAGTCCTTTGACATCATTAGGTCTTGTTCCTGCGACATAAGTAGCCACAAAGCCTCCCATGCTCTCGCCCATCACGAACATTCTTTTTTCATCAACATAGTTAAGTGACCTGATACCGTTAAATACCACATTAAAGTCTGCAGCTTCGGTCCTCATTGACATCTCTGTCATATTTCCGCCACTCTTTACATTATTTCCACCACCTACAAAATCAAAAACATACGCTACAACGCCGTTTTTTGCAAGCTGCTGAGCAAAACTTCTCGCATAACCGCAATTTGAGTTAAAACCATGAGCGATTATTATCCCCGGAAACTGTCCGTCCCCAACCGGGCGATAGATTTCACCGTAAATCTTATTTCCACCCCTCTTAAACTCTTTAACAATCTTCTGTGTTTTCCAGGTTTTTGTTCCAACCTTGTTCTTTACGACAGTATTGGCAGCCTGAGTCTTCGTAGTTGCAGAACTTGCCTTTGTTGTAGTACTCGCCTTTGTTGTAGTACCTGTCTTTGCAGTAGCAGCGCTCTTAGCTGTTGTTCCTGTGCCTGCCGCATAAGCTTTAACAGAATTTCCCCCACTCAGCACTATGGCCAAAGCCATAATTAAACATAATAACCTTTTTCTCATACATCGTCTCCTCCTTGCATTATGAATCCCGGACCTTGTATTGCCCGGGACCAATATATATATTACACAATTATTACGATTTTTGCAAAGTTTATTTAAAAACGCAAAAATATATTCAAATCCATAAATTTAATCCAAATATCCGGTAGATTGCACACATGACGTGCAAAAAAACTGCCGCTCTTTTCAGGCGGCAGTTAAAGTACTCAATATTTATTTTGCAGGCTTAAGCTTCTTGGCACTCTCGCGATGTACAATCAGTGGTTTGCTGGTTCCATCAACGGAAGCATCGGTAATAACACATTCACTTATGGTATCATCTGATGGAATCTCGTACATAACATCCATCATAGTTTTCTCCATGATTGAGCGCAATCCTCTTGCACCGGTCTCTCTCTCATAAGCCATTTCGGCAATTCTATGCACAGCTTCTTCTTCAAAAGTAAGCTTCACATCGTCGAAATCAAAGAGCTTCTGATACTGTTTAACAAGTGCATTCTTGGGCTCTGTAAGAATTCGCATAAGAGCTTCCTTAGAAAGGCCCTCAAGTGTCACGGTAATAGGAACACGTCCTACAAACTCAGGGATAAGTCCAAACTTAACAAGATCCTGCGGAGTTACCTCTTTAAGCACTTCTCCGATCTCTCTCTCTGACTTGTCAGCTATCTCAGCATTAAATCCGATTGAATTGCGATCAAGTCTTGCCTCAACGATCTTATCCAGTCCGTCAAAGGCGCCTCCGCATATAAAGAGAATATTGCTTGTATCAATCTGAATAAGCTCCTGATGAGGATGTTTTCTTCCACCCTGAGGAGGAACACTGGCAACAGTACCTTCTACAATCTTTAGAAGCGCCTGCTGAACACCTTCTCCGGAAACATCTCTCGTTATGGAGACATTTTCACTCTTTTTGGTAATCTTATCAATCTCATCGATATATACGATACCGTACTGTGCTCTCTCAATATCATAATCGGCGTTCTGAATAAGCTTAAGAAGAATATTTTCAACGTCTTCTCCCACATATCCTGCTTCTGTAAGAGTTGTAGCATCTGCTATTGCAAAAGGAACATTTATGATCTTGGCCAAAGTCTGCGCAAGATAAGTCTTACCTGAACCTGTAGGTCCGATCATAATAATATTACTCTTTTGAAGTTCAACCTCGCTCTTGTCGTCATTTTTGGGCGCAAGAACTCTCTTGTAATGATTATAAACTGAGACAGCCAGAACTTTTTTAGCCTCATCCTGTCCAATTACGTATTCATCAAGGAAATTTCTGATCTCAACAGGTTTCAGGAGATTGATCTGCTGTGCAGAAGCCTCTACCGGTTCATCCTCGAACTCTTCCTCAATGATATCCGCGCAGATATCCACACATTCATCACAAATATATACTCCCGCGGGACCTGCAATTAACTTTTTTACCTGATCCTGTGTCTTATTGCAAAAAGAGCACCTGATCTCACCAGAATTCTTTCCAGCCATTTACCTTCCTCATTTCATTTGTACTTCTAGCTATTATTCCTTATCCCTTGGTCTGTTATCTACAATAGAATCGATAAGGCCGTAGTCAAGGGCTTCCTGAGCTGAAAGCCAGTTATCTCTCTCAGTATCGGCCGCAACCTGCTCATAGCTCTTTCCTGTATTCGCAGCAAGCATTCTGTTCATCTTCTCTTTTGTCTTGAGAATGTGCTTTGCTGCAATTTCAATCTCTGTAGCCTGTCCCTGGGTTCCTCCAAGTGGCTGATGAATCATCACTTCAGCATTCGGAAGTGCCATTCTCTTGCCCTTTGCACCGCCTGCAAGAAGGAAAGCACCCATGCTGGCAGCCATACCTATACAGATCGTGCTGACATCGCATTTAATGTAGTGCATTGTATCATAAATAGCCATTCCGGAAGAAATTTCTCCACCGGGGCTGTTAATGTACATATGAATATCCTTGTTTGGGTCTTCAGCCTCAAGAAACAGAAGCTGGGCTACTACTATACTTGCTGATGTAGCATTTACTTCCTCTCCCAAAAATACTATTCTCTCTTTTAAAAGTCTGGAGTAAATGTCGTAAGATCTTTCTCCACGGCTTGTTTGTTCAATGACATAAGGTACTAAGCTCATTAATTCTTCCTCCTATAGCATCTCCCACAAATATGGGATATTAAAGCGTCATCTATACATTATACATCCATTTTATACAATTTAAAAGCCCGTTATCTGATCTCTGTCCATTCTCTTGTAAAAAGTAACTTTAGACCCGGATGCCTTCTTGCTTTCATATGTACAGGAATCCGCCCGCTTATATAATTCGTCAAAAGAGAACGTGTCCGTAGGGTAGTAAAAGGCAGCTCCTATACTGATATTTATCTCGTAGTTTTGTTCATCAGAAACATCTATCTGCTTGATTGCGTCAATGAATCTTTTTAAAATCGGCTCGCCAGAATCAATTCCAAAAACTCCCGGCATATAAGCCGCATATTCATCTCCTCCGAGTCTCATGAGTACATCTTTTTCCCTGAAAGTATGCTTCATGGTCTCGGCAATTTCCGCAAGAACCTTGTCGCCGGTATCATGTCCAAAAGTATCATTGATATATTTGAATCTGTCTACATCAAACATGATAAACATTCCGCCAACATTTTTTGTGAGCAGATCAGATATTTTCTCCTGCCCGCTTCCTCTGTTGTTAATTCCGGTAAGTCTGTCAGTTTCTGCAAGGTAACGGAGTCTTTCCCTTGCACGCTTTTCATCATCAATTATCTCTGTAACAAAAAGAACATCCATCAGCTTTTTGTCACTATCTCTGTCAACCACTATAAAACGTCCTCTCTGCCAGATATGATCATAAGTAAGATATTCGACAGTTATGGTGTCAACGTACCTCATTCTCTCATCCAGAGTAGACAGGTCAGTGAATTCTTCAATGATTTCCTTTGACCTTTCATCAGCCATCTGCGGAGCTACGGTCTTCATAAGGGCTGATGCGGTTAACTTTTTGTCGCCAATCAGTTTTTTCTCCCTGTAATCTCTGCTGAGCATCATTTCATAGCTGTCATGTGTCATATCTATTCGATACATGGAGCCATAGATATTTGCAATAGAGTTTAGGTTCTCAGTGTGCTTCTTATCTTCAAGATCCTTTGAAAGAGTGCGGAAATTCAAAATTAAGATGATCAACATTCCCGATACAAAAATTATACCGAATATCAATGCCGCATTATTAAGCGACTCCAGCACAACACTTGCATCAGTTATGGTAACCACGTAAAGGTCATACATAACATGCCTTCTCGAAATAATGTAACTCTTATCATGTCCGGAAACAGAATCCAGTGAAAATGTACCCTTTCCGCCACTATTTTTTATTGCATCATAGATGCCCTTCTTTAAAGGATCATCTGAAGTAGCATAATCTTCCCCAATTTCGCTTGAGGATGAACTGGCAAGCACATAACCCTCTTCATTCATGGCAAGAACTGTCATTGAAGCACCAGCTTCCGCAAAGCCCGTCGTCATCTTTTTAAAAGTATCATAGTCAATAGAAAAGCATATAACGCTTTCCCCATCATCAAGCATTTTAGTTGCAGTTACACAGTATTCGCTTGCCCTTTGGCTGGGATACGGCCCGACAAAAGTATATCTGCCCTTTTTAGCAAGAGCCTCCGTATACCATATTCGTTCCATCGGTATATAATCAGCCCCGGGTTTCCATCCAAGGCCATGTAAAAACTTTCCTTTAAAGACACCAAAAATACCCCTTGATCCTGTGGCTGAAACCACGCCAAGTTTTTCTGTCTCATATGTTATATAATCTAATATTTCTTCGTCACTGACACCTTTATCCATCATGTATTCCGTCATTGAAACGGATGATTTTAAAGCATCGTCGATATTGTTCAAATACATTAGGAAATTGACAGAAATGGCGTCAGCTGTGGCATTGCCCTTGTACTCTATTTCATCTATGTAAAGAGCGACCATGCGATTATACATAATAAAAAAGGCCACCAAAAATAGAAGTGGCCATACGACAAACGGTACTATGTTCCAAACGCGAATTCTACTTAATATTTTTGTTTTCTCGCGCAATATCTCTATCATTCTA
>SVFZ01000071.1 GCA_015056585.1 Butyrivibrio sp.
CATATGTATAGGCTCCACGGACGCTTACTTTGTTCAATTAGGTTAAATCGCAATAAGATCAAACGAAAGGGCAGTTATTGTTATAATTCAAGCTGCTTTTTCGTTTGACCTTACAGCGATTCTAACCTAAAGAATTTATCAGCGTTATCAATATACCATTTAACTATACCTTCAATGGATTTATAATCTTCAGGTTCTGCAATTTTGCCACAGCCAATCTCATTAATGAGCATTTCAATCTCAGCACCCTTTTCCAGGACACCAATTACAGGCTTTCCTACTCCCGCTATGCCATAAAACTTCGACGGGCACGATACTCCTTTTATCCCTTTTGCACTAACACACCAATGAACATCTGCTGCATTGAGTGAGTATACAAGCTTATCCTTATCCTGATATGGAATGAATACTACATTATCAAGAGCATGCTCTTCTTTATAATTCTTCAGCCTATCAAGCATAGCACCGCCACCAACGAATACAAATGCAACTTCCCTGCCATCAGGGGTTTTTGCATTCTTGAAGTTGCCTATTACATGAATAAGGCCTTCAAGGTCGTAGTAAAGTCCGATGTTCCCTGAATACATAATTATAAACTTATTCTCTAGTCCATAAGTTCTATTAAATTCTTCAACACCTTTATCTTCATGTGAAAGAGGATAAATTACATTTTCATCCACCCAGTTATTAATAATTGTATGACGAGGTACAGAACCGCCTGCAAAGCGTTGCTTCAAGGTTGATTCAAGGTCTCTGCCTACAGTAACGATCAAATCAGACTTTTTACAACTCCTCTTGTCAATCCATCTTGCAATTCTAAGCAGTGGTTTAAGTTTAACATAACCAGTTGCAATGATTTGTTCCGGGTTAAAATCTTGAATGCAATATACGAACATTGGCGAAGTTCCATTAGAAGATAATATCTTTCTTTTTGCGTAAACGCCAAGCATTCCTCCTAAAATTGGAGGCTGCGAGATTGTAAAAATATAGTCTTGTTCTCCAACTAATCTTGTAGCTTTTTTGGCTCCAAAATAATATGAAAATAGATTCTTTATACGAGAGATCTTAGATGTTTTTGAAAAATCAGGTACCGGAACTCTGATAACTTTAACACCATTTATCTGCTCATTATAAAATTTATTTTCTGCATATTCCTGGCTAATCTTCCCTGTATAAGATGGTACTGTACAAATTACAGTTACATCAAATACATCAGTCATTCCTTCAGCCATGTCTTGCAAAATTTGCCCCGTTGAAGCAACATCCGGTGCATAATAATGAGCATAAATAACCAGTTTTCTTTTCCCTTCTTTTTCCATAATATTTTCCCCCGTTTGCTATTTTTTCGTACACTAAATACACCCTGCTCTAAAGCAGGTTTAAACAAGCTTTTTTGGTTTTGAAACATATTGTGAAATAAACTATAGATAAGAGATTGAAGAACTATTCCCCATACCCATATTCATAACCATATCCATACTCTTTGCCATACTTATAGTAGCCATAGCTCTTTTTGGATTTGTCAACTTTATTCAGAACAACTCCCAATATCTTTGCATTAGAAGCTAAGATTTTATCTCTGATTTTCTGAAGAAGCTGATAATTAACTCCTCCAGACTCTATTACGAGAACTACTCCATCGATATAAGAACTGATAATTGATGCATCAACTACACTTCCTAAAGGAGGCGTATCAATTATAATGATGTCATAATCTTCCCTAAGTTTCTGTATCATAGCTTTACACTTGTCAGATGCTAGTAATTCAGACGGACTAGTACTAATTGGACCTGAAGGAATCACATAAAACTCTGAGTCTTTCTCATCCGCTTTACTTCTATATATGATTTCTTTAAGTTCACACTGACCAGTAAGATAATGCGTAAGACCTCTCTTAACATTCCCTTCTGTTATCCTATGTCTGAGAACCGATTTTCGAAGATCGCAGTCAATAAAAAGAGTTTTCTTTCCAAGTTCAGCAAACGACCGTACCGTTTCAAACGCAATAGTGCTTTTTCCCTCATTTGCCAAACTACTAGTAAATAAGACAGTCTTTATATTCTCACCACTAAAAGTAATTCCTGTTCTTAGGTTCTTTATTTCCTCTGCCATTGCAAAAGGAATATCTGATTTTTTCAGTTTAATTTCAAACATTTAATAACTCCTAACAATTGTTTTCAAAGCCATAGATCAATGCTCCCACATTATCACGTAGAAGTTCATTGGCGGTTTTCTTCCCATATTTTCTTTCCAAAAAGTTGTAACACTTCTTGAAATTAGGAGAACGCATTTTTAGGTCATGCGAATCGGAAGCAAGTATATCTACCATTCTGTTTTTAATTAATTCAACCGCTACTTGCTTTTCCTTACTGTTTCCTCTCGATAAAATAGAATCACAGTTTACCTGTATATAAGCTCCGAGGTCACGCATCTTGCAAACAATCGTAGGTCTTTCCTGTACAGCAGGATAACGTTCAACATGAGCAATAATTGGAGTCAATCCTGCATTTGAAGCTTTTTTTACATATAATTCAAATTCCAATTCCTGCATCCTACCAGACGAAAACTCGAGTAAAATACATTTGTTTTTCCCATAGGGAATTATTTCTTCTTTTGGCGAATATTTCTTTTCATCATATATAATTTCATTTTGATTATTTCCATATCCGTCCAATAGAGCTAATAACCTGTCATCGCAATAGTATTCGCGACATAGCATAATATCCATATCGTTCATATATGAGTCATTTAACCATCCATATAGCTCATCAAATTGCAAGTACACCTTTTTTATTGGTGTATCAAACATTTCGTATCTATAATGAACTGTCATAACGACTGTTCTCACACCTTGCGAATACTCTCTTGCCAGCATCTCGGTTGCTGTTCCAAAGTCTTCAGCACCATCATCAACATAAGGTAAAATGTGGCAATGAGAATCAATTAGTCCATTAGCTTTATATCTAAAACCGATCATGAGAATATCTTTTTCCTTGCAAAGAGACCAGCGAAAAGAAGTATCAAACATGCAGAAATTACATAAGGTCTATTGTCACCGGTTCTCGGAGATTTAGCTCTCTTAGCACCCAAAACTGCCCCTTTAAGAGTTGACGTTTTAGCCACAATAGCCACAGGTGACAGACTTGAAAACTCACCGGTTATCTTTCCTTGAACCACCGTTCCTGGAACAAGTTTCCACTCACCGGAACTATAGTGAAATACATATACTTCTGAAGAAGCAACAATTCCGGGAAAACTAAACGATATAAAAAGTGGCTTATCTGCTGATACGACTGTGCCAGGTGCCGCAGTTATATCCATAGAATCAAGAATTGATAACTCACTTGCTTTAACTACTTCGTTCGTATATTCACTGATGATTTTGGCAAATATTTCCAGATCAGATAGTGAAGCAATAACATTTTTATCAGTAATACTTCCAATCGTTATTCCATCACCTTCAGCAGAATTTCTTCTAGCACCAAGAACTTGTGCATCTGCGTTAATCGCTTCATCCGCGGTACGCCCTATTCCTGTCGTTTCTGTGGTAGTGGTTCTACTTGTTGCATAAACATCAGTAGAAAAGAGCATACTGAAAACTAGTGCAAATGCAATTGCTGTAATTCCCCCAAATCTTTTTCTCTTCATTTCCTTCTCCTCTTTAAAATGTTTATTATGTATATTCCCCAAGAATCACTGCTTTATATAAAACAAATCCAGTATAGTTTCTGTAAGCTTCTCCTCATCGACATAAAACTCATCATGTTGATTTGATATGTTGTTATAGCCGGGTAATACAATCAGCCGCTCTGAATAATCATATTGCGTCATATGTGAAATACTGTCAGCGTCTATATCTTTATATAAGTAACCTCCAGCAGCATTCTCCATTGTTTCAACAATAGCATCCCCTTTGCCTTTAATATTTTGGAAAAGTGCTAACATGAACTGTGTCTGCCTCGACATTCTTTCAATATTACTGCCTCTAATTTCAGTATCTCTTGACCGTACAAACTCTTTAGCTGAAGTTCCATCCAAATGAATGATCGCATCTTTACAATAGGATGGATTTAATGCTGTTTCATCAGATTGAAGCTTAAGAGTCACTCCTCCTATTGAATCAACAATTGGTTCTATTCCATCCATAGTCAGGGAAATAATGCTGTCTATCTTTGTCCGTCCAAGCAAATCCGAAACTTTCTCTTTAGTTAGCCTGCACGCTTTACTTGTAGAAATACCATAAGAATACTGCATGGTAATCTGCTCAAGTCCCTGAGTAAGATAATTTCCTTCGTTATCATAAATATCGACATTGACCATCGTGTCTCTATTTATTTCAAATGGTGTAATAGTTTTATTTCTGTTATCAATTATGAAAAGAATGATTACATCACTTCTTCCGCCCTCTTTAATTCCAATACCATTTCTGTCCTGATCGCTACTATCTATTCCCAGAAAAAGAACAGTATCAATAAAAGTATTAACCTCATATCTCTGGCCTTGATATATTATGCTTCCATCAAATTGGTCTTTTTCAAAATTCTGACTCTCGAATGTGTTTAAAGAGCTAGACGCAGCAGAATCTTCAGACCTCGTAACATTATTTGTATTATTCTGAATTGCAAAAAAAGAACCGGTCATAATAACAACTATAATTAGTAAGGTTAGCAAAGCGCTTAATAGTATTACTGTCCTATTTCTCATAGCTCCTTAAGCTTCCCGTCCATCAATCTGCTTAAGCACAGCCACAACTAAAAACCTATTGTCTCTGAGCTTCTTATCACAAGTACTGAGCGTTATTATGCAATTGTCTTCACTAACAGTTGCATCATCAGAAATAATGCTCCTTTCAGGAATCGAATCATATACTAATGAATTCAAAAACGAAGTTCTGTCAGATTCTATTGCGTCATTAAAGTAATAAGGTATATGTGCATCACTGTACATTACCGCAGCAAAAACCTCATAGGTAAACATATGCTCAGCAGTATAAATCACTATTTCACGATGTTTTTCAAAGAAATCTTTGTTTTCAAAATCATGAAGTGATGCGAACATTGAACCATCATTCATATTATGACCATAAATAACTGTGTTAAACTCAAGAAAAGAACCAGAATCACTTAGTTCTATATATGGGCACCCATATGCTGAGTACATCCCCTCAGGTCCATGTTTTAAATAATATGAATCATCAGTCGGATGCTGAACTACAGGATAATCCACAGCAGTTCCGGGGATGTTTATCCAAGCAAAAATGTCTGGGTTCGATTTTTTTAAATAATCAAAATCTATAGGCGAAATATAATTAGAATTTTCTCTTTCAACAGATTGTTCTTTATTTTCTTTTGATTCATCATTACTGATATTACTTATTCCGATAACACTAGCATCAGATAAATCATTGCATATATACGAACTCTTCTGCAATTTGGTTACTTCATTAGCATTTATAATCTCGTCAGTGATAATATAGCTTACAACGCCAATGAGCATAGCCATCGCAAGTATAAAAGATGTTAGCAAAACAAATTTTTTGAGATTCATGCCTTTTTCTTCTTATCTGCCTTTTTATTCTTCTTTTTATCATCATCAAAAACAGAAATACTCTTTTCATATGGAATAGATGCCAGTGTGCCTAAATTAAGATATTTCCTGACATCATCTTCATCTCTAACTGACATATCACTGTAAAATCTGATAAGAATAACTGAGATTGCAAGAAGGGCACCTACAATTCCACCAAGTAGAGTATTCTTAGCTTTATTTGGGCTCGATGGTTTGATAGCTGGGACAGCATCTTCAACCGAAGATGGTTTTTCGGTATCAATAACCTCTGCTACTCTGGCTGCTAAATTGCTGGCTAAATTGTTTGCTATATCACAAGCAAGCTGAGGATCGTAGTTTGTAACAGTTATTTTGATTATCCGGGAATCTGAAGGATTTGTTACTTCTAATGTCTTTAATAGCGATTCATAATCAGTATTAAGATTAAGATCACTGATCACTTTTTCTAAAACAGGACGACTTTTTCCAAGAATTTCAAAATCAACGGTAAGCTGCTTGCCAATCTGAAGATCTAAAGCAGAAGTTACAGTTGTAGTCTTGGAAAAAATGTAGATCATTGATGAAGACTGATACAAAGGCTGAATAAAAAGCTCAGTATAGCCAAAAGCTAAGCCTGCGCCGAGCACTAGACAAAGAATTATAACTAATAGTCTTCTTTTCAACACAAAAAAAAGTTCGAAAAGACTAACCTCTTCATCTGCATAATTATTCATAACCCCATTTTCATTCATACCAATACTTCCCCAAATTTATTTACAATTTTAATCATAATTGTTTAAAACAAAATTTCAATAATTTTTTTTTCGTCATTTTTCAAAAAACATAATAATTATGTGTTTGAAAAATTATACATTTATTACATTATTCGTAATATTAAATGTGTTAATATTCGCGTTAGTATATTAATATTAATTATATATGTGTTATTTTTAATCATTTATTAATATTTTTAGTCGTTTTATCGTTTATTCTTGCAATTATTTTTTTGTTAATAGTACATTGAATTTAACTATTTATTCAAACAAATTGCTAGGTTTTGCATATATTTTTAGAAAATTACCACAAAATTACAATAATTATTCAATTTTCAAAAATGAAAAACAATTGCAAAATATAAGAAATCTAAAAAAGGTGCCTGAAAATCAGGCACCTTCTGTCAACAAAAGATAATACTTTTATACTTTATGAATCAAAGTATTTTTTGCAATGATACTTTGGTAGTAATTAACACACAAACTCTATCAATAATCTCAAAGTATTCTCAGCTCCATCTCTATGACTTCTCTCATAGCCATGAGAAGCATAAACACCAGCGCCAATAAGACCATGCTTAAGATCATTTCCTGAGCGGAGTGTAGCTTCAACATCACTTCCATAATGAGGATAGATGTCAACGGCATAATCTGCACCACTCTCTTTTGCAGCTGCAACGAGAGCCTTTACAATAGCGTAATTATATGGTCCTCCACTGTCTTTTGCGCAGATAGAAACCTGCTTTTCTGTGCAGGTAAGGCCTTCTCCAACACAGCCCATATCTACTGATATTGCTTCTGTGCAGCCTTCCGGAACGCTGCTGCTTCCGCCGTGTCCAACCTCTTCAAATACAGTGATATGAGCGTAAAGCGCTCTCTCTGGAGTAACTTTCTTTTCCTTTATGTACTTTGCAAGGCCTAAGAGAATGCCTACACTTAATTTATCATCCAAGAATCTTGATTTTATGTATCCGGTCTTTGTAACCCTTACATTCGGCTCAAAGCATACGAAATCTCCAACTGAAATGCCAAGCTTCTCAGTATCCTCTTTGGACTTAACATCCTCATCGAGAACCACTTCGCAGTTCTCCCATGTGCGCTTAATATCATCATATTCGCCGTTAACATGAATTGATGCGTTGTTAAGCTGGAATGTTCCCTCATAAATTCCGTCAAACTTGGTCACAATCCTTACGTTCTCAGTCTCAGCGTTATTGGGATTCATTCCTCCAAGATTTGTAAGCTGAAGGCGTCCGTTTGGCTTTATAGTGGCAACCATTCCACCAAGAGTATCTGTATGAGCTTCCAGCAGCAGCCCATTCTTTTTGTCTTTCCCGCCGAGGTCAACGATCACTCCGCCTTTATTGGTAAGCCTTGCCTTAAACCCTAGCTTTTCGAACTCCTTCTTAACCCAGGCTGCTGCATTGTCTGTATAGCCTGTGGGAGAATCAATATTTAAAAGCTCTGTTGTCTTCTCCACAATAAAATCAGTGTATTTTGTAAGTGATATTTTTTTCATATTCTCTGCCTCACATTTGTGATATTTTATTTATTTTCTTTATAAAGCTTATGCTTGTAATTATTGTGCTCACTCACCTTAAGATATGAAGTTTTTTAAGAATAGATGCAATGGTTGCACCTTTTGGAAGCCTTTTTATCTCGTTTTCTGTTGCTCCGCCTGACCTGATAAGAACTGCAAAATAAACAAACACGCCTGCTAAAACCGCTACTATTGAACAGCCCAGGTTCACAAAGTAGTTGGTATACATGAAATCAAATACATCCATACCGGATGTTACAAGGCTTGATTTTGTCAGGTAAGCTACAAGATATACCCCGGAACTTGCCAAAAAGTAGGTAAGATAAGCCATTCCTCCCATAATCACCGCTGATGCAATCGGCAAAACATAAACCTTTTTATAATTGGTTACTGTCGTAATATGTTTTTTCAGTGACATTGAATTCAGCATACACATAAGAAACGAGTAGATAATCGTCACAATACAAAGTGCCACATTGGGAATATCTGTAAATACCAAAAGAAGCACCAACGCCACCGATTGAACTATCAGTGCAAAAAAGGCGTTAATAACAGGGACATTTACCTTACCTATTCCCTGAAGAACAGCATTTGAAACGGTTGAAAGTGAGTAGAAAACAACCGTTACCGAGAGAATTCTTAGAAGCATTGCTGCCTGATCCATAGATACTCTCTGCGGGAAAAGAATCATTATTATAGGTTTTGCCAGGAAAAACAGACCTGCTGCACAGGGAATAGCTATCATTAGAATTACCTTGGTAACTCTTGAAACAGTTCTGTTTGCTCCCTCCTTATCTCCCTGAGCAAACAGCGCTGATATCTCAGGGATCATCGCTGCAGCTGCTGCAGAAGCAAGAGCTATCGGAAGCTTTGTAATGGTCATTGCCTTTCTGTTAAAAATACCGTACATTGAAGCAATTTCTGCTTCGTCCAGATGCTTGACGTGCAAAAGAATCCTGCTGAACAATGTGGCATTTAAAGACGTTGAAAGATTGTAAATAAAAGTACTTAGTATAAAAGGGGTCACTATCAGGATGATCATTCTGAAAATCTCAGAGCCCGGCTGGCTCTTGTGATCATCAAGCTCAATCCTTTTTTTAATGCGTTTTCTGTTGATCCAATAGACATTGAGCATGAATAACAGAGCTATCACCACTCCGGAACTTGTACCGATAGTAGAACCTATTGCTCCGTAAACAGCTCTTTTGGACGGGTCCTCGTTGCCTGCAATATTAGTCAGTACAAGGGCTGCACTGATACTCATGATCGCATTGAATATCTGCTCAATAAGCTGAGAAATTGATGTGGGTACCATTGTTCTGTGGGCTTGAAAATAGCCTCTTAATACGCCAAGATATCCGAATAAAAATATAGTCGGTGCATAGAACTTAAGAACCGTGGCACTTCTGCCTACCGCCAAAAGCCCTGCTCCAAAGAACAGGAAAAGACCTGCTATTGCCCCTACTACTGTTACATAAACAAGAGCCCCTTTAAAGATCCTATGGGCATTTGTGTAATCTTTTACCGCCAGTTTCTGTGAAATTATCTTGGACATAGCTGAGGGTATGCTATAAGAAGAAATTAGCAGAACTATGGCATAAATCTCAGAAGCCGTAGCATAATAACCGTTTCCCTCATCACCAATAATAGCTGCCAGTGGACTTCCATATAAAAGACCTATCACTCTGCTGATCATTCCGGCAATAGCCAGAATACCTGCCTGAAAGAGAAGGCCCTTCTTTTTATTGTTAGTTTCATTTGAAGTATTCATCACATCCAATATTCTGCTATAAATGTAAAAGGGTGTCAACCGCAATTGACACCCTCGCTTAATCCTTCTTTACTGTTAACTTACTATGAGCTACTTCCGGTAGCAAAAAATCTTAACTTATTACGGCACAAGCCAGTCGTACATTTCCTGATACTTGGATGCAGATACCTTCCAGGAGAAGTCCACAGCCATTGCTCTGTCGATCATCTTGTTCCACTCGCGCTTCTGGTCATAGTAAACATGCTCCGCCTCACGAATAGTTCCAAGCATCTCATGGGCATTGTAGTTAAGGAAACCAAAGCCGGTTCCCGTGCTCTCAAACTTGTTGTAAGGTTCAACGGTATCAATAAGACCGCCGGTCTGCCTAACGATCGGAATAGTACCGTAACGAAGTGCCATAAGCTGCGAAAGTCCGCAGGGTTCAAACAAAGATGGCATCAGGAATACATCGGACGCTGCATAAATCTTGTGTGACATAGGCTCTGAATAATAGATATTTGCAGAAACCTTGTCATTGTACTTCCAGTCAAAATGCCTGAAGGAGTTCTCATACTGCTCAGCACCGGTTCCAAGGACAACAAGCTGTATAGCATCCTGGCACAGCTCATCCAGGACATAATTGATTAGATCAAAGCCCTTCTGATCGGTAAGTCTTGATACAATACCGATCATCATAAGCTTGTCGTCTTCCTTAAGCCCCAGTTCCTTCTGAAGAGCTCTCTTATTCTTGATCTTCTCTTTACGGAAGTTTATGGCATTATATCTGTAATCTATGTACTTATCAGTTTCCGGATTAAACTCGTCGTAGTCGATACCGTTTACGATACCTCTAAGGTCATTTGCTCTTGCCCTGAGGAGTCCATCCAACTCTTCTCCGTAGAACTTGGTCTTAATCTCTTCCGCATATGCCTTACTAACAGTTGTAATAGCATCTGCATAAACAATTCCGCCCTTTAAAAGGTTTGCATCCTTGTAAAGTCCGAGCTTATCAGGTGTAAAGTAGTAGTCAGGAAGTCCTGTGATATCCTGAACTGCCTTAATATCCCATTTACCCTGGAACTTTAGGTTGTGAATTGTCATGATGGCCTTAATTCCTCTGTAAAATTCAGATCCCTGGAATCTCTCCTTGAGATATACAGGTACAAGGCCTGTCTGCCAGTCATGGCAGTGAATAATATCCGGTCTGAAATCAATGACCGGCAAAATGGAAAGTGCAGCCTTTGAGAAATATGCAAATTTCTCAATCTCGAAGAGCACATCATCTCCATAAGGCTTCATTCCGTTAAAATAGAATTCGTTGTCAATGAAGTAATACTTTATCCCATCTACTTCAGCTTTGAAAATACCTACATACTCATTTTTCCAATGGAAGTCCATATAGAAATTGGACACATATTCCATCTTCTCTTTCATCTGCTGATTGATACATTTGTATAATGGCAGAATAACGCGAACATCAAAGTATCTCTTATCGATATTCTTTGGAAGTGAACCTACAACGTCGGCAAGTCCACCTGTTTTGATAAACGGTACACCTTCAGAAGCTACAAACAGGATGTTTTTCATCAGTCACTCATCTCCTCATACTTTGCAGTTTGCATAGCAATAAGCTCTTTATCATCAAAGTAGTTGATTTTCATGGCACTCTTGACATCACTGAGAGTCTGCGCAGCCACCTCTTTCGCTACTTCGCTGCCCTTTTTCAGAACTTCATAGACATATGGAATATCCTTTTGGAACTCTTTTCTTCTGGTACGTATAGGTTCAAGTTCAGCCTGAAGAACGTTGTTGAGGAATTTCTTAACCTTAACGTCTCCAAGGCCTCCTCTTGAATAGTGATCTTTCATTTCCTGCAGATTTGCATATTCAGGAGCAAACTCGGCAAAATGTTCATCTTTTGCAAAGGCTTCCAGATATATAAATACAGGATTGCCTTCAACCTGTCCCGGATCCTCAACCCTTAAGTGATTGGGATCTGTAAACATGCTCATGACCTTCTTCTTGATTGAATCCGGCTCCTCCGACAGATAGATGCAGTTACCAAGAGATTTACTCATCTTGGCCTTTCCGTCAATGCCCGGAAGACGAAGACATGCAGCATTATCAGGCAAAAGAATCTGCGGCTCAACCAGAGCCTCACCGTATACTGAGTTGAATTTGTGAACGATCTCTCTGCACTGCTCTATCATAGGCTCCTGATCCTCACCAACAGGAACAGTAGTTGCCTTAAAAGCAGTGATATCAGCTGCCTGGCTGATAGGATATGTAAAGAATCCTACAGGAATACTGGTTTCAAAATTTCTCATAGCTATTTCAGACTTAACTGTAGGATTCCTCTGAAGTCTTGAAACAGTAACAAGATTCATATAATAAAACGAAAGCTCTGTAAGCTCAGGTATCTGTGACTGGATAAAAAGTGTGGACTTGGCCGGATCAAGACCAACTGCGAGGTAGTCAAGAGCCACCTCAATGATATTCTGTCTGACTTTCTCCGGGTTGTCAGCATTATCTGTAAGAGCCTGTGCATCAGCTATCATGATAAAAATCTTATCAAACTCTCCACTGTTCTGAAGCTCAACTCTCCTGCGAAGTGATCCAACATAGTGACCAACATGAAGCTTTCCTGTTGGACGGTCCCCTGTCAAAATAATCTTACTCATTCCCCAAAAATCTCCTAACTACAAAGAATAATAATATTAGAATACCCTATTTTAGCTTATGTGACAATGCAAATTGTTCCTGAGAAACCTTTACGAGAACATTTTTCGTTTCGCTTGTGGAACCAAGAAGTCCAAACTGTTTGGAGAAAAGAGCTATAGCTATCTTCATATTTCCGGATATTCTTGCTTTAACATATTCATCTATGGTCTTCATAATACTTGCCATAACTCTGTCTTTAAGTCCGCAGGTATCCAGATAATATAAAATTTCATCACAGGTACTGCAGCTCATAACAGTCCTTACCTGTGCGCTTGTTCCGCCCACAACAGCTGTATGTGCAGCAAATATTTCTCTTCTTCCGTCCGATGCAAAAGAATTCGTATTGGATATTCCGGCTGCAAGTTTTACAAGTTTTCCTATATTTCCAACCAAAAGAAGATTCTCTATACCCTTTTCGAAGCAGGTATCAATAGCATAACCCGGATAATTGTAGCAGAATATCGCCCTATCCAGGGAAATATGTAGCTGCTGTTCAATCCTTTCTGAGCAGTAATCACCGGGAGCCACAAGAACACTCTTTGCTCCGGCCCTTATGAATTTACCGATCTGGTTATCAATAGAATTTGTTATTTCTCTCTGATGAATCTTTGTGATCTTTCCCCGGTTACCGATAATAGTAATTCCACCGGCAAAAGCATTCTGTCCCATTGACTGTTTTGCAGCAATCAGCATGCCGTCCGGACATCTTACAGTTATAAGAAGGAGCTGCGCCCCGTCTGAGATCTCACATACATCAGCAACAGCCTCAAAGATCATTTTCCTGACATCTGCTTCTATCAGGGCTTCACCGTTTTTAATACCGGCTTTGTCTCCGCTTGCAGTTCCAATACCTTCTCCGGCCTGCATAAAGAGATTTCCGTATCTGATATCGATAAAGGCCTTATTTGAAAGATTTGCAAAATCATCTATGCGCGATACCTTTACAAATATCTTAGCCTTTTCCTTTATATCCGGTGGTGTTCCGCCACTCATCTCTGCCATATATTCAGAGCCGTTCTTATCACAGCCCTCATCCTGTCTGACAACAGGAATGGTGACAATTTTGCCTTCATGATTAATAGAAACTGTTTCAGTATTGATCTTGAAAATCAAATTAGCAGCCGCTGCACGTGCCGCTGCTACGCAGCAATCTCCTGTTGTCATCGGACAAGTCGCAGAATTCAGCATTTTTAACCTCGTTTAGCCTTAAAAGAAACACTAAATGCCACATCAGTTCTATAATTAATTATACAATATTTCGTATACTTCAATTATAAAAATTATAAAATTAACTATATATCGTGTTTAAATTATTTATTATTTCGATTTACTTTATTTTTCTTTAATAAATCGTCCATATTTTGTCCAAATTTAGCAAGTAAACTATACATTATCAGAGGTGAATAACTTCTGACTCCCCCAACAAAACTTTTTTCATACCGGGTCGATCGGCTCCCCACTGATCGGCCCCTCCTCCCAAAAAATAAACCACCTTTAAAGGTGGTTTTTTTTACGCGGTCAGTATCTCAGGATCCAAAGCGCTCTCTTCGCCAAGAGCATCAGTATCCTTTGCAGCATCAGAAGAAGCCTCCTCTGAAAGGATATTATCGCTCTTTCTTGGGCCACGAATTCCAAAGCTGCCAATATAGCGAAGTTCTTTAAGAACCTTTTTCATCTTGACAAGCTGCTTGTCCATTTCATCAACATTGACACAGACAACTGTTGGAACTCCGCTTCCGTTTAGTTCAACTCTAAACCC
Source organism: Butyrivibrio sp. (assembly GCA_015056585.1). Classification (GTDB taxonomy): domain Bacteria; phylum Bacillota; class Clostridia; order Lachnospirales; family Lachnospiraceae; genus Butyrivibrio. Next base: position 14,091 of record SVFZ01000071.1, read on the forward strand.
TGCATCCTTAAGTGCCTTAGATGCCTTAAGCTTGTCTGTTGTACTGATCTCATCTAACTCTTTTGTATTCTTTGCCATATCTTGTGCCTTCCTTTTTATTAAACACAATATACCATGTTTTTATCACTTTTGCAAACAGTAGTTCTGATAAAAGTGCACAAGAATATTGACGTAATTTCGTGTATTATTATTTGTAAAAAAATGTTCTAAATAGTGTTAAGTTTTTCAAATGCTCTCCGATATATTTAGTGAGAACAAAAAATTCTCACTCCCCCAACAAAACTTTTTTCATACCGGGGCTGCTTAACTCCCCATTAGGCAGCCCTCCTCCCAAAAACAATGAATCGCTTCGGCGGTTCTTTTTTATGGGGTATGAGAATAAGTGGCGCAAAAATCGCTCAATTTCTATGCATTTTTTGCAGGCATTTGCCACTTATTCAATTTACGTCATGAAAGAATTAACACTTCTATGCGATTAGTTTTGGGCATTGTCGGTGTAGGCTTTTATGAAGAAATCTTTGTCTGACTGGCTAAGAAGCTGGGTACCATCTTCGGAAATGTAATAGCTTAGTCCGCTGGCACTGTAGGAGTTGTGAATGTTACCTGTAAGGTTATTCCATTCGTCGTAATTGGGTTTGCTGACATTGTCCACACTGCTCTCAAATACCAGACGTCCCTGTGACGAAGGACTTACATAAATAAAGAACTCATCGCCTGCTGCAAGCTGAAGCTCCTGCGGGAGTTCAAAAGTGTGGAATCCACCGCTTATTGAAGAAGCCTTGAAAGATACGGCCGGCTTTTTCAGTTTTGATAGGCTTACCACATTGTCCTCGTGTTCAGGATTTACATACACATCAAATTCATACTGCTGATAACAGTCCAGTGCCATCAGGCCTATCGCCTTTAAGACCTCATCGGATTCTGCAGTATAGAGGATTCCGTAAGGATTTTTTGATTCGCTGAAAGCTGTCACATAGTTTTCTTCATCTTCTATAGCACTGATAACATAAGTGAGAAACCCTGCTGTCTGATAGTTGTGATCAAAATAATTTTCTGCCCCCACTACTGCCGATGAATAGGCAGCAACATTATTTATACTGAAAGTCTGATCGTAATAAGAAAGATAGAAAAATCCCTTTTCTCCGACGTTTTCTCCCCAGCTGTTCCTGCAGATAAAAGCTCCATCCTGAGGCGGCTTTATTTTAAAATTTGTTGCCGGATATTCATCATCCCATCCGATAAGGATAACTTCATGATCAGCAATTTCAATTTCTCCACTGTATGAGGAGTACAGATTAGTGCTGTTATTACTAAAGTAAATGCTATCTGCCTTTATTCCTGCTGTAACAGCGCCATGTTCCATTATCATCCGCTTTATCATATTACGGTTTTCAAAAGTTGATGGAATCTGAATTACATCCTGAACATGGTACTCGCTGTTATAGGCATCGGAAGGAGCCTTACTGTTTTCCGTGTACATATACTTCTCGCCGTATAAGCCCTCATAAGCATCTTCCTTATTTTCACTTACAGGGCCTTTCCAGGAAGTCAAAAGGCTTATGCAGTAGTTGGCTACTCCGCCCATGGACATATAACCGGTATCATAATCAAAGAGCCAAGCATTATCTTCATTATCTGCATTTACAAGTTCCCTGTAATCATCATCTATAAGCCCGCCATACGATCCGTCATTTTTGTGCATGTTATAGTAAGAAAGATGCTTCTCGGATAAGTTGATATCATTATAAGAAATATCAGGGTTATGTCTTAAAATATCACATTCAACAGCCCCTATTGCCGCATAGCTCCAGCACAATGATGAATACCCCTGATCCTGTACCAAAGAAACAAAGCGCTTTCCGTCCACATTCCTGGAATCATACTTTGAAGGCAGTTCTTCATCATTCACACCTGTATTAAAGCTTTCTGCATCAACAGGAATAACATCCGAAAATTCTTCATTTTGATAGAATGCATCCTGATCTCCGGCTCCTATAGAAACAGACTCCGGTAAAAGAAGCACTGTAACAGACTCTACTTCTTTATTTGTAGGATTTGTAGCAGGAGTAGTCTCAAGAGATGAGTACAGCGCACTGTCGGCTTCTTCTCTTTCTTTTGCATTCTGAAGTGCCTCCTTTGAAGGAGTGTTTTGAGTATCCTGTAAAGTTTCCTCTCCGCTTACAGCCTCAAGATCCTCATCTGCCTCTAAAAGAGGCGCCGTCACTTCTCCGTCTCTTCGTGAAGCATTGACAGGTGTCTTATCTGCTCTGTTTTCAGAGATCAAAGCAGCTCCGAACACAAAACCAATAAGTACTGCAAGAACAATAATCAGAAGTAATCTCTTTTTCATATAATCCCTCATATTTAAGAAAATGATTACGCTGTTCTACTTAAGTACAATCGTATTAAATGATCCGAAAATTGATTGCGAAATGTCTTTTGCAAAAGCTTCATAATCGATATAGTGATATCCGCTTCTCCATCCGTCTATGACTCTAAGCATAGGGTAAAACTTATTTCCCACTCTCCAGATGCTATATCCTGCAACTACAACCGTATGATCCTTGTAGTAACCTCTTGCAATATTCATGATCACAGGTCTGCCTTCGGATATTTCTTTTACCACCTGTTTTTCAAATGTCCATACATAAACGCCTTTGCACTTTGCCTTTATCCCGTATAGCGAAAATGCTTCTTTTGCTATGCCTGAAATAAAAAAGGGAATTGTCCCAAACTTATCGGTATAGCCGTAGCTCTCTGCAATTTCTTCGACTATCTTATAAGTTTCCCTGATATCTTCAGGAATTGCAGTAATATTGTTCTTTTTTCTGTAATAATCCAAAACCCTTGTAACAGCCACTACTGAGCAGTTTCTGGTTCTTCGGCCGCTTATGGTCTCCATTGACTGCTGATTCATAAGGATAGCTCTGCCCCTTTTAACTAAAACGCCTCTTTCCCCGTACTGTTCAAGCAAATACTTTGATATATTACTTATTCCGCCATATGGCTTCTTCTTTTTATTCACAATATTGGGCTCCTCTTTGTATCTATTATACCAAGTGACTCTGCATTTTTACCCATTCCTTGCAAAAGAAATTTGTACTACAATATTAAGATTTTATAAAACTATATATTTTGCGAAAAGCAGGTATTTAGGTGTAAAATATATATCCTAAAATATTTTATTTTTTTACAGATAACCGCTTTACTTTTACGCTTTAAATTGCTATAGTAAAGAACGATATTTATTATATTGGAGGAACTAAAATGTCTTTAGAATACATAAAAAGGCTCCCGACTCCTGATGAAATCAAGGAGGAATTCCCATTATCCCGTGAGCTTACAGAAATAAAAAACAGGCGAGATGCTGAAATTGCTGACGTATTTACAGGTAAGAGCAATAAATTCCTTGTTATTGTAGGACCCTGTTCTGCTGACAACGAGGATTCTGTATGCGAATATGTTTCAAGACTGGGCAAATTAAACGAAAAAGTAAGCGACAAGCTCATACTTATCCCAAGAATTTACACCAACAAACCGAGAACTACAGGTGAAGGCTACAAAGGCATTACTTCACAGCCTGATCCTGAGGGCAAAACTGATTTCCATGCAGGTCTTATTGCGATGAGACATATGCATCTCAAGGCTATCGAAGTTTCAGGTCTGACAGCAGCAGATGAAATGCTCTACCCCGAAAACTGGGGCTATGTTTCCGATATCCTCTCATATGTGGCTATCGGTGCCCGTTCCGTTGAGGATCAGGAACACAGAATGACAGCCAGTGGATTTGGTGTTCCGGCCGGAATGAAGAATCCCACAAGCGGAACTTTAAGTGTAATGCTCAACTCCGTATATGCCGCTCAGCAATCCCATTGCTTCGTTTACAGAGGTTACGAAGTAAAGACAAACGGAAACCCTCTTGCACATTGCGTACTCAGAGGCTCCAGCAACAAACACAATCAGTCTATCCCGAATTATCATTACGAAGATTTAAGACTGCTCCTTCAGCTCTACAATCAGCGTGAAATTGTTAATCCTGCTGCTATTATCGATGCAAACCACAACAATTCAGGTAAACTCTTTAAAGAGCAGATCAGAATTACCAAGGAAGTCCTTCACTCAAGATCCTTAAATGAAGATATCAAAGGCCTTGTAAAGGGCGTCATGATTGAAAGTTATTTGGAAGAGGGCTCTCAGAAAATCGGAGAAGGCATCTACGGCAAGTCCATCACTGACCCATGTCTTGGCTGGAATGATACAGAGAGACTCATTCTGGAAATTGCCGAACTTTCCTGATTTTGCCCCTGCAAGGAAATCTTTTTACATTACATAAAAGAATATCGCCTGCGACATTCTCGTAAGATTTAAAAGGCCCCCTGATCATTGATCAGAGGGTCTTATCTAATTACGAAGTCTTGCAAAATTATAAGGGTCTTTTGACTCTTTGGTTTTACTTAAGTACCTGGTCAGGGAATTTGCTCCTGTATACCCCATCATTGCCTGAACAGTAGATATATCAGCACCATTTTCCACAAGATGCACTCCAAAGCTGTGTCTTAAGTCACCTAAAGTTATACTTTTATCAATTCCTGCTTTGATACAGTACTTTTTTATCAGCTTCCACAATCCCTGTCTGGACATGGGTGAGCCATTGCAATTAAAGAATACATTCTCAGTATCCAATTCAGCGGAATCTTTAAGCATTTCTTTTCTTGCATCAAGCAGATATGCACCCAGCGCTTCTTTTGCCTTATTTCCGTAAGGAATCAGTCTGTCTTCATCCATTCGAAGACATCCAAGGCTTAGATCGATATTCGAAAGCTTCAGATCTATTAGCTCAGATGCCCTTAACCCGGTTGCATACATAAGCTCCAAAATAGCTCTGTCTCTTTTTCCGAGAGCATTATCTGCAAATCTCTGAGACAAGAGACTGTTTATCTCGTGATCTGAAAGGATTCTCACATTCTTTTTCATGGGCTTTGGAGATTTCAAATCCTCAGCCGGATTTTCACCTATATTACCGTTTTCAACAAGATACCTGAAAAATGAACGTATGGATGTACACTGTCTGATAATGGATGAAGTCGCATAATTTGTTTCAGACAGTTCCCTGATATAGGCTTGTAAACCATCTACCGTCACATCATTTGCCTTTGTCACACCTCTCTTTTCCATAAAGTCAGCCATCTTCATCAGATCGCTCTTGTAGGAAATATAGGAATTTTCAGGCATTTTCTTGACGCTTTTCAGATGCATTGCAAATTCTTCTATTTGTTGCTTCATAGTTTTTTGTTTTATTTATCAGTGATCTTATTGAGCTTTTGGGCTATTTCGAGGCCGTCAAAGGTTGCAAAATAATCCTTTGGAGTCTCCGCTCTTCTGATAAGCTTTACCTCTCCGTCCTCTTTAAGCAAAAGCTCAGCACATTTGAGCTTACCGTTATAATTGTATCCCATTGCATAACCGTGAGCACCGGCATCATGTATGAAGAGATAATCTCCCATATCAATTTTGGGAAGTGATCTCTCAATGGCAAATTTATCGTTATTCTCACAAAGAGAACCGGTTACGTCATAAACATTTGTTAAAGGCGCATCCTCTTTTCCCAAAACAGTAATATGATGATAAGCTCCATACATCGCAGGACGCATAAGGTTTACTGCGCAGGCATCAACACCGATATACTCTTTGTAGATATGCTTCTCATGGATTGCCTTTGTGACAAGTGCTCCGTAAGGTCCCATCATGAATCTGCCCATCTCGGTATAAATGGATACATCTCCCATTCCTGCAGGCACCAGGATCTTATCAAACTGCTCGTGAACGCCCTTTCCGATCGTCGCAATATCATTTCCTGTCTGATCAGGCTTGTAAGGAATTCCAACACCGCCTGAAAGATTGATAAATGCAATATGCGCTCCCGTCTCTTTCTGAAGTTCGACAGCCAGTTCAAAGAGCTGACCTGCCAGAGTGGGATAATATTCGTTAGTTACGGTATTGCTTGCAAGAAATGCGTGAATTCCGAAATTCTCTGCGCCTTTTTCCTTAAGGATCTTAAAAGCTTCAAAAAGCTGATCCTTAGTCATTCCGTACTTGGAATCACCCGGATTATCCATGATTCCATTGCTCATCTGAAATACTCCGCCGGGATTGTATCTGCAGGAAATAGTCTTCGGAATCTTTCCGAGGATATTTTCAAGAAATTCTATGTGGGTAAAGTCATCAAGATTGATTATTGCCCCCAGCTTATCAGCATATGCATATTCCTCAGCAGGAGTATCATTTGAAGAAAACATTATGCTACTGCCTGATGCTCCTACAGCTTCGCTAAGCATAAGCTCAGTCTTGGATGAACAGTCAAAGCCACAGCCCTGCTTCATTAAAAGCTCCATGAGTACAGGATTTGGCGTAGCCTTTACTGCAAAGTATTCCTTATATCCCTTATTCCAGGAAAATGCGTCATAAACCGCCTTCGCATTTTCGATAATGCCCTTCTCATCATATAAGTAGAACGGAGTGGGAAAAGACTTTACGATTTCTTCCACCTTTTCCTTGGTTACAAACGGTTTTTTCATAATATCCTCCTGTATATCTCATGTGCAATATTTTGATTTTGTACAATTTGATATACACTTTAACATGTTAACGCATAACATTGCAATAGTATTTTTAGATATTTTCTATCTGCCAATCTATGGGTGTAATACCATTTTTTACCAAAAAGTCGTTTGCACGGCTGAAATGCCTGCATCCAAAAAAGCCTCTGTAAGCAGATAAAGGACTCGGATGCGGTGCTTCAAGTATAAGATGCTTGGGATTATTAAGCATGCTCTTTTTCATTCTTGCAGGACTCCCCCAAAGCATATACACAATCGGTCTGTCCTGCTCATTTACGGCTCTGATTATTGCATCAGTAAAGTTTTCCCAGCCCATTCCTTTATGAGAATTGGCCTGATGCGCTCTTACCGTCAGAACTGTATTAAGCAGCAGTACTCCCTGATCAGCCCATTTCTTTAGATAGCCGTTATTTGGTATATACAGCCCCAGGTCGTCATGTAACTCTTTATAAATATTTACAAGTGATGGCGGTGTATCTGCTTTTCCCGGAAGTACCGAAAAGGAAAGTCCATGTGCCTGCCCCGGTTCATGGTATGGGTCCTGACCCAGAATAAGAACCTTCACATCTTTAAGGGGAGTAAGGTGCAGAGCATTAAAAATATCATCCGATGGGGGATATACAACGTGACTTGAGTACTCCTGTTTTACAAATTCAAAGAGCTTTTTGTAATAATCCTTATGAAATTCTTCTTTAAGTGCAGGAAGCCAGTCTCCTGAAATCATAGCCATATTTTTATGCCGTCCTAATTGTCTTTTTTAATTAATCCGTTATCTGAACAAACCTGTGCATATGAGGAAATTCATCAGATTCTTACAGGCAGTCCCTTTTCATTAAGATATCTCTTTAAATCCATGATCTCCATCTCTTTATAATGGAAAAGAGACGCTGCAAGCGCAGCATCAGCTTTGCCTGTCGTTAAAGCATCGTAAAAATGCTCCATAGTGCCGGCTCCTCCGGAAGCAATTACGGGAACAGAAACAGCCTCGGCAATTTGCCTTGTAAGTTCAATATCATAGCCGTTTTTCGTTCCATCACAGTCCATGCTGGTTACAAGCACTTCTCCTGCTCCGAGATCCACCGCCTTTTTTACCCATTCAATTGCATCAAGGCCAACATCAATCCTTCCACCGTACTTATAAACATTCCAGCCGGATCCATCTTCTCTTCTCTTGGCATCCATGGCAAGAACCACGCACTGACTTCCGAATTTATCTGCAGCTTCAGCAATAAGTTCAGGCCTCTCTAACGCGGCTGAATTAACAGCTATCTTATCAGCTCCCTCACGAAGAACTGCTTTGAAATCGTCAATAGTTCTGATTCCGCCTCCAACAGTAAACGGGATAAAAACTTTTTTGGCAACCTCACGAACCATGTCTACAACGGTTGCCCTTCTCTCATTTGACGCCGTGATATCAAGGAAAACCAGTTCATCAGCTCCTGCTTTTGAATAAGCAGCACCAACTTCAACCGGATCTCCGGCGTCCTTAAGATTTACAAAATTGATTCCCTTGACAACTCTTCCGTTATTAACATCCAGACAAGGAATTATTCTTTTAGTAAGCATATATTCTCCCCAATCAGATTTGTGTAAAGTTTCTAAGTATCTGCATTCCTACATCGGCACTTTTTTCCGGATGAAACTGACATGCAAAAACATTTCCGGCCTCAACTGATGCCTCTATTTTCACCGAATAATCTGTCGTAGCTGTAACTATGTCCTTGTCATCTGCATCCAGATAATATGAATGAACAAAATATACATAAGACCCATTGGGAACATCTTTAAACAGCCTTCCCTCTCTTGGAAAAGAGAGATTGTTCCAGCCTATTTGCGGTATCTTTACAAAATTCCCTTCCTTGTCCTTATTGGGAATACTCCTTATTTTCCCACGTAAAATGCCCAGGCCGGCAGCTCCTATAGACTCATCGCTTGAGTCAAAAAGAAGCTGCTGTCCCAGGCATATACCTAAAAACGGCACCTTGTTATCCACTACCTCTCTGATAACAGAAACAAGACCGTATTCATTTAAACGATTCATTGCGTCACCAAAGGCACCAACCCCCGGTAAAACAACGTGATCAGCTCTGAAAATCTCCTTGGGCTCTCTGGTTACCACTGTCTTCGTGCCAAGAAAGTCAAAAGCCTTCTCTACACTTTTGATATTACCTGCATCATAATCAATAATTGCAATCATCCCCGGGCCTCCCTGAATATTTTCGAAGCCCTCTGATCATGATTCCAAAACACCACAAATTTCCAAAAGCCTTATAGTGTAATCTCTTTCCTTCTTGATGGAATTAACCTCTTTAATCGCATCCTCGGAAAGACCATAATTCTGTGAAAGCAACGATTCTATACTATCGTACACAGATTGAACCTGAATTTCAACACCATATTTTACAGACTCTTCCAAAAGATTTTCCTTATTTCGCATTGCCATAAGAAGCATATCGAGAGCTTCTTCCTGCATATTCATTGCTATGTAGTTCTCGTAACCTGCAAGATACCTTTCTGCCCATGCCAAAACTCTGGACTGCTCATAAATAATGCTCTGGTCTTCCGTCATTTCTTTACCGTAAAGCATTTTATAAGCTGTGGTGTATTCCTTATGGGTATAAGCAGTTTCAGCTCTCTCATTGGCAATCCTGTCGGGAAGTACCAAAACAGGAATCATTACAAGAATTCCGATACTTGCTGCAAACAGGCCTGATATTGCAACTTTTTTGGGAGATAATGCTTTTTCCGGCTCTCCCGGATCTTTTGGAGGTTTAGGCTTCTTTTCCTTCTTTGGTTTCGGAGGTTTTTCCTTCTTTGGTTTCTTCTCCTTCGGAGGCTTTTTCTCCTTTGGCTTTTTCTCTTTTTTCTTCTTTTCCTTTTTAGGTTTTGCTCCCTCTTCCCCCAGCTCTTTTAAAACAGTTGCATTTTCATCTGTAAGAGAAGCAAGACCTTCGTTGGTATCCTCATCCTCGGCAGTAAGAGTTGCTATCAGGTTTTTAAAGAAGTTCTTAAGGCCGCCCTTTTTCTTCTTTTTCTTGCCATCTTCAGATTCGGTTTCATCCGATCCACCGTTTCCTACGCCACCTTTTCCTAAACTTTCTCTTTCTTCAATGGCAGCCAGTTCTTCTAATGAGGGCTCTCCGGCTCCTTCATCAAAGCCATCCTCGGTCAATGCATCAAGAATATCTTCTTTAGGTATTTCATTATTTTCTCCGGCTTCCTCATCTTTAGCGGCTGTGCTCTCCAAGTCTTCAATGTCATCACTGGCAAGAGAATTCATCAGAGCATCAAGATCTTCCAGGGAAGCACTGCTATCAGATTCCCCGGGATCAGATATATCATCGCCCGTCGCTTCTGATACGTCTCCGGATGATGCTATCTCAGCAACTTCACCCTCAAGGTTTTCAGCAAGAGCTGCATCGTCACCTAAAAGATCATCAAGACTTGCTTCGATGTCCTGAAGATTAAAGTCATCTCCTTCTCCCTCATTGCTGCCTAAATCACCGGGATTATCCGCATCTCTAACTGCTTCTTCCGGGTTTTCATCTTCTGAGGGTTCTTTGATAGCATCAGCAAGCGCATCCGTGAGAGTGTCTGAATCTTCACCTGCAACATGCTCTACAGCTTCCCCTCCATCAAGAGTAAAACCAGATAGATCAATATCCATTTGATCGGGTTCTTCTAGACTGGTTTCAGGTGCCACGTCAAGATTATTATCAGATAGTGAAGGATCAGTATCCACGGAAGTTTCTGTTCCTTCATCAGTAAAACTGCTAATATCATCAAGGCCAAGATTTTCCATGTCCTTCATGATGTCATCAAGACTGTCTGATATTTCGCTTTCTTCTACAGCGCCGCTTTCTTGCAGAGCATCATCGCTATGCTCCTGTGATGCTCCCTCTGATTCCGATGGAATTTCCATTCCTGAAATATCAAGGGAATCATTATAGGGCTGATCCTTGTCATCTTTGATATCTTCTGAGAATTCGCCGGTTCCAAGCCCTGAATCCATCATCTTCTCTATATCTTCAAGAGACATATTATCAATATCAGATGGAGGAATCGGGCTTTCTTCCTCCACATTCTCCATGGCCCTGTTATCTTCTTCCTGAATATTATCAAGGACTTCACTAAGGCTGTCTATATTCCCTTCATCATTTGCCTCTGTAAGACTGTTCCCCGGCATGTCATCCAAAAGATCTGTCAGGATTTCCTCCGGAGTCTCATTGGCATCTGAACCTTCATTGCTGTCAATCTCAATACTATTATCCTCCGGAAGTATTACCTCCGGAGCCATCTCTAAAAGAGCGTCATCTTCCTCCCCAACATCTACAATTGGTTTTGCTTCAGGAGGAGCAGCTTCAAAATCATCAAATTTGCCGCTCAAAATCTCTGCATCCATTCTCTCAGCATCAGCAATAGCCTCATCAAGGGCTATTTCTTCAGGATCTCTGGTATCAAAAACAGACCCGCCCACTGAAAACTGTGGAATAGAGGAATCTATAGGCTTTTCAATATCATCCAAAAGATCTGATAAAGAATCATCTACAAATTCATTATTATCAAGCTTATTTAGTGCATCTCCGATTTCAGCTATATCTTCGTTTCCATTTGCATTATCAACAAGCACACCAATATCTCCGGGGGCATCTGATTGCTCACCGGAGTCTGACCAGTTGACCCCCTTGGATGACATTCTGCTAAGAGCAGACTGGGGATCTTTATTATTTGACCTTGCGGAATTTAGAAGACTGTCGAGATATTTTTCATCATCTGAACTCATAGTCCTTTACTCTCCTGCAAAATATATTCAACTGAATTCATCTGTATAGAGTCAGTTTTATTCTCAATTTCAGGGGTATGGTGATATAATTTCTCATGCACTCTTACTAAATGTGCTTTATTATTTATAAATGCTACCTTTTCAAAGGGCCATCTGACAACTGTCGGGTATTCCAGCCCAACTCCAAGTTCAAGGATAAGAAGGTTTGAATTAAGAGTTCTCGAAAGAAAAGTCGTATAATCTTTCCAAGTTTCAATATACGATTTCTCGTTATACTTTATTTTACTATATTCTTGACGTTTTTGGTTAAGATATAGTTCTTTTCCGTCAAAAAATATGTTGGAAAAAGAACTATCCTCTCCCAAATTCCCATCCAAACCTGTTATAAGTTTATGAATACTGTCAACAAGTTCCATAAAAACAGGGACATTTTCAGCTTCTATTAATTCCTCATCAGGATTAGATGACTGCAGATACTTGTAATTACCGCATGGATAAACACATCTCTTTTCATCAAATCCATATTTTAAGGCATCCTGTAAAAAAATGTCTGATACAAGAAAATATTTTTTGTCACCGATAAGATTTCTGAGTGCTCTGTAAGCTTCCTCAATTTTTTTATCGGTGTTGTAATATGCATATTCAAATTCTATGATTGGGAGAAGAAATTGATTACCCTCATGACTACAATACTCCAGCAGGCCGGCATATCTTGGGTCATTATTTATCCCCTTTTTTACCCAATTCCATTCGCTGCCAATGCCAACAATAATAAGGTCTGATGAGCTTATCTGCTCCTTTAACCCTTGCTCCATACTTTTCTCCATTCAAGATATTTATTGAAAAAATAAGAAAAAACTCCCTTTGTCACTTTTTGAGTCGGCAAAGGGAGTTATAATCAATCATGATCAGCCTGCGCTGGATGCATTGACAAGTTCATCAATAACAGATACCAGATTTCCAATCTCAGGCTTTGACAGCTGTCTGTCTGCGCCAAGTGATTCGCCCTTTCTTCTCATTTCTTCGTTGACAAGTGATGAGAAAATAATAAGCGGAATGTCCTTAGTCGCATCATCGCTCTTTACGAGCTTTGTAAGTCTGTGACCATCCATTATAGGCATCTCAATATCTGTAATGATACATTTGATATTTCCAAGCTCGTTTCTGTCTTTGCAAGCTTTTATGTAATCATATGCAAGCTTACCATTCTCAAAGTGTCTAACATTATTATATCCCGCTTTATTCAAGGAATCTACAATAAGCTTATTAAGAAGCTGTGAATCCTCAGCCAGAACAATAGGCACTTCGTTTCTTGGACGTGGTCCGATATCAGCAAGAGCGTCCATATTAAGTCCGGTATTAGGATTGATATCGGAAACGATCTTCTCAAAGTCCAAAATAATGATAAGCTGATTCTCAAACTTGATAATACCTGTTGAAATACTCTCTTCAGCCTTCGAAATTGTAGCATTAGGTTTGATAATATCAGCCCAGGATACTCTATGAATACCAACAACGGAATCTACATGGAAAGCGATATCCAACTTGTTAAAGTTTGTAATGATAAAAAGTCCGCCAGCCTTGGATGCACCACGCTGTAAGCAATTTCTCAAGTCAATTGCTGTTATCATAGTGTCACGCGGCATAAAAATGCCTTCAATACTGGGATGTGAATTTGGCACAGGAGTTACATCCTGATACACAATAATTTCTTTGATCTTCGCTACGTTAATACCATAGCAATGATCATCAATCTTAAACTCAAGGACTTCTAATTCGTTGTTGCCACTTTCAAGCAGGATTTTTGATTCCATTCTTTCACCTCGCAAAATAGAAAAAGTTGAAATAAAAGTATTTGAATGTTAAAAAAAATATCATAAAACCGATTGAAAATTATTTAAATATCCTCATTTAGTATAGCATAGTTTTTTGAAAATAAATATAAAAAAACAAAAAAGACGGCCATTTGACCGTCTTTTAAGATTTCATTTATAAGTTTTTTATACATTTTGTTTTTCGTTAAAATTTGTACCTTCAAAACCGAACACTGATAATCTAAATCCGTTTTTCAATCTCTATACAGTTTCTTTGGATAAGCCCTCGACCTATTAGTACACATCAGCTGAACACGTTACCATGCTTACACCTTGTGCCTATCTAACCTCGTACTCTCCAAGGGGTCTTACTCCATATAGGAGGGATATCTCATCTTGAGGGGGGCTTCA
>SVFZ01000072.1 GCA_015056585.1 Butyrivibrio sp.
ATATTCTCTGCTGTGATCATCATGTGATAGTGATTGAAAGCATCTGTAAGAGCATCGTTTACCATTGTATCTACAAGTGTACCGTTGTTCATACGATATCCGAAACGTGCGTTAGGAAGTGCGTAAGGAGCCATTGACATGTTCTCCATACCACCTGCTACTACGATATCAGCCTCGCCGGCTTTAATGAGGTCTGCTGCCATATTGACACAGTTAAGACCGGATCCGCATACAACATTAAGAGTAACTGCAGGAGTCTCGATTGGAAGACCAGCCTTGATAGATGCCTGTCTTGCTACGTTCTGTCCAAGACCTGCCTGGATAACGCATCCCATAAGAACCTCGTCAACAAGTTCAGGCTTAACACCTGCGCGATTAAGAGCTTCCTTAATTACGATTGAACCAAGCTCTGCTGCAGGAGTATTGCTGAGAGCTCCACCCATCTTACCAATGGCTGTTCTGCATGCGCCTGCTATTACAACCTTCTGTGCCATACTGTATTACCTCCGTTTATGCATTTAATAATGACTTTGATAAATTTTTATCAGAACAGATTTATTTTAGCACAGGGCTTAGGCAAATGCAACAAAAACTATCGAGAGAGCGTATTTAATTTATTAAAAATCTATAAATTGATATATTTTTAACACATTGTTGTCAATAAAATTTCCTAGATTGTTTTTTATTTAACAGGGAATGCGAAGTAATATCAGTATTAATCAAAAATTAAGAGCCGCCGGTAATGGCAGCTCTTAATAATCATTTTATTTATTCAGTTAATTTGTTCTCTGCATCTGAAATACTTTTACCCGGTCGATCACATATCCGGCTCGATGATACCATAGGTATTGCCTTTTCTCTTGTATACAACATTGATCTGATCTGTTTCAGCGTTTACAAATACAAAGAAATTGTGGCCTAAAAGCTCCATCTGAACACAAGCATCCTCTGCGTACATGGGCTTGGGATCGAACTTCTTGACACGCTCAATCCTGATTTCCTCGTCATCCATGTAATCAGCTTCAATGTACTCTTTTTTGAAGTTGCTGGCTTCGGCCTGCTGCTTATCTACGAGTTTGCTCTTATACTTCTTGAGCTGTCTCTCGATAACCTCTTCTACAAGGTCAATTGAAACATACATGTCATTGCTGACCTGCTCTGCACGGATGATTTTACCTTTTACGGGAATGGTAACCTCAATTTTGTGCCTTTCTTTGTCTACGTTCAGTGTAACATTGACAATAGTATCCGGTGTGAAATACTTCTCAAGTTTTCCAATCTTCTCCTCGACAGCATCGTGAAGTCCGGGTGTTACGTTAATGTTCTTTCCTACGATAGTAAACTTCATGCAATCATCCCCTTTGCTATGCCTATGCAATTTAGTATCTCAAACTTGCATTGGCTGTTATTATAAGACAATTTAGTTTGTACTACCTTTTTGTCTATAAGTTATTATATCATCCCACAAACTGTAAACGCAATTTATAATAGCAAAATGGATTACATTCTTTTTGAATAAATCATTGATTTGTTAATTATGCACAAAAGATATCTTTTGTTTTCTATTGTGTAAAATCCACTTGTTTGTGGTTTGTTTTGTGGATAATGTGGATAACTTCGTGTATAAGTCCTAAATTAGCCATTCCTTTTTATAAAAATGTGGATAACTTATAAAAAAAATATTTAAAAAAAATAAGATTTCTATGTTGACTTTTATTTTTATGTGCAAAAGAGAGAAATGGCGTTCAAATGATAAATGCAAACTCGGAACCGCTGCGCTTGTTCCGAGTTTCATGGCGTTCGCCATATAAAAACAAAAAGAAACAACAGTACATGAGCAAGCTCATACTGTTGTTTCTTTTTGTTTTCGCATTTCTCACTTTTTTAAATATTAGAAGATTCTTCTTACAGCAAGTACTGAACGGTAATCTGCGTTAGATACCTTGATACCTGTCTTGGCTGTTGAAGCATGTACAATCTGGCCATTGCCGATATAGATAGCAACGTGTCCCGAATAGCATATAATATCTCCGGGCTGTGCATTGGCAAGTCCGTCTACTGCCGCGCCGACAGAACGGTCAGCACCGGAAGAATGAGGCAGACTCACACCGAAGTTATTGTAAACGCTCATTACAAATCCTGAGCAGTCAGCACCGTTTGTAAGTGAAGTACCGCCGTAAACATAAGGGTTACCCACGAACTGAAGTGCAAACTGTGCAACCGCCGATCCGATTGAGCTGGTGGCTGTTGTATATGAGCTTGCTGAATTATAGCTTGTGCTTCCGGAGCTTGAAGTGCTCTTCGAAGTATTGCTCTTAGCAGCCTTATTGGCAGCTTCTCTTTCAGCAGCTTCCTTAGCAAGACGGGCTTCCTCTTCCGCCTTGGATTCAGCCTTAACAAATTCCGTGGAAAGTGTTACATAATCAGTAGAAACGTATCCGTCACCTTCCTCGATACTAACCTTGACCCATCCATCGAGTTCTTCTGTTACAACAAGTTCGTCCTCGATAGGAACAAGGCCCAGTACCTCAGCATCAAGTCCTGCACCGTTTCTAACCTTAAGAGTAGTAGTGGTAACAGTTGCTATTCTGGTTCCGACTTCCTTGGCAAGTTCAACCGCATCTTCACCTGTAACGCAGAACTCAGCCTTAACATAGCCTTCTACCGAACCGGACTGGATCTTATACCATCCATTCTCTTCGTCAAGATAAGTACCTACTGACTTATCATAAAGCTTACCGACTATCTCACCGTCTTCGCTTGCGCTGTCTCTGACGTTGACATAATTGGTAACCTTGGCAATTACCAGAGATTTAAAAGACTCCTCTTCAGAAGTCTCCTCTGTAGCCTCATCAGTCTCTGAAGCAGCGGCAGCTGACTTACTGATGACAGCTCCTGTTGCCTCCTGAATATCGGAGAGGACTCTGTCAGTAACTGTTGATGCAAGTGGTGTAACATCTGTTACAGTGTTATCAAGATCAATATCATCAGCAGAAGATTTTCCTGCATTTGATGATGAAGATTCTGTTTCTGATTTTTCAAGTTCTACAGACTCTTGCAAACTGGAGAGAGACACTTGACTATTTCCAAGCGCGAATGTAATACCTGCCTGAGGCATTACACTTGTCACCTTGTTATTGTTCGCAGCAAAGGCGTCTACACTAAAACTCGAAAAAGTTATCGCAGCTGTTACGGACATTGCCATAAGCTGCATACTAGCTTTTCTCAAAATGGACCTCCAAAATTGTTACGAATTTTGTTACATCTTTTACGAATATAAACTATTTATAAAATATTGTCAAGTCTTGAAAAAATAAAGAAGTGACGAAAAATCGATATTTCCGCCACTTCTTGACCATTCGTTGTACAAAATTCAGTTGTAAAATATACGTTTTGGAAGTTTTATTTCTCTTTTCCAACTAAAAAGTCCTGAACTGCAGTTACAGCATTTGCGCCATCTGCCACCGCTGTAACGATCTGACGAAGTCTCTTTTTCCTTGAATCACCGGCTACAAAAATGCCCGGGCAAGAAGTCGCTCCATCTTCATTCGCAATCACGTAACCTTTTTCATCACAATTTACAATATCCGCAAAAAGATCTGTTGAAGGGTGGATACCGATTGCCACGAAAACTCCGTCTACATTAAGATCACTTACTTCTTTGCTCTTAACATTTTCAACCTTAAGGTGTGTAACCTTGTCTTCGCCCTTAATTTCCTTTATAACGCTATCCCAGATAACTTCTACATTCTCAAGACCAAAAAGCTCGTCCTGAAGTATCTTTGTAGCTCTGAGTTCATCTCTTCTGTGAATAAGGTAGACCTTGCTGCAAAATCTTGAAAGGAAAATAGCATCCTCAACAGCAACATCTCCGCCACCGTTTACAGCTGTAACTTTTCCCTTGTAAAAAGCACCGTCACAGGTTGCACAATATGAAACACCCTTTCCGATGTATTCCTCTTCTCCGGGAACTCCAAGCTTTGAGTGATGAGCGCCGGTAGCAAGGATAACTGTGTGCGCCTCATAGTCTCCGTTATCTGTTTTTACTTTATATACGGGAGCCTTTGTGTCTGACCCTTCCGATACACACTCAATTCCTGTAACCGTTCCGTCAACAAACTCACTTCCAAGCTTGTCTGCATGCTCTCTGAACTTCATGGCCAGATCAAAGCCGTTAACTCCGGGGATTCCAAGATAGTTATCAACTTCATAAGTGTCTATGATCTGTCCTCCGCTTACAGGATTTTTCTCTATAATGATCATGTTTAAGCCGGCTCTTTTTGCATACACTGCTGCAGAAAGCCCGGCAGGGCCGGAACCGATGATAATAAGATCGTACATAAAAACCTCCTTAAGAAAATTCATTTTATAAATAACATTTACATTGTGTACAATTTAATTACATAATATCATATTCTTCACAGATTTCAATACCAAAAATACAGTTAATATTTTTTTTATAAAATGGAGAATCTAAATCCATCCGCCATCAATGGTGATAATTTGTCCTGTCATGTAAGACGGTGCATCGGAAAGCTTTACCGTAAGCTCTGCAACTTCCTCCGCCCTTCCGAGTCTGTCCATGGGAATCTCGTTCTTTAATTCCTCAAGGTCTTCATCTGATAAGTGCTTTCTGTTCATATCTGTGTCTATAACGCCACAGGCTATGGCATTTACCGCAATTCCGCTTGGCGCCAGTTCTTTTGCCAGAGCCTTGGTAAAAGAGTTCACGCCGCCTTTGGATGCAGAGTATGCCACTTCGCAGGAAGCACCCACATTCCCCCATACCGATGAGATATTAATGATCCTTCCGCTATGCTTTTTCAGCATCATGGGAACTGCAAATTTGGAAGTAAAAAACAACGCATCGAGGTTTGTCCCCAAAACCCTGTCCCAGTCCTCTTTTTCCATATCCGTCAAAAGACCTATGTATGCCACCCCGGCATTATTTATCAGAATATCCAGATCATCGATATCTGCAAAAAGAGCTTTAACCGCCTCATAATCCGACATATCGCACTTTACTGCTCTGACTCTTATTCCAAACTCTCTTTCAAGCTCCGCTGCGTATTTTTCCAGATCTTCTATGCTGTTTAAACAAGTGAGGATAAGGTTATCTCCCTGCTTAGCAAAAGCCTTCGCTATGCTTTTTCCTATTCCTCTTGACGCTCCGGTTATCAAAACATTTCTGCTCATTATTCGATACGCTCCAGGTTACAATTGATATGATATAAAAAACTGTTCCATGACATCTATGTCATTTAGATAAAACTTGTGCCGAGGGCAGGACCCCCGGCACTGAATATCGTATCATATTACGGCTAAAGCTGCAGCACTGCACACCTCTTAATTATCACAATGTCTGAGAGCTGTGAGCACGCTTTCTTCCATAAACGGTTTTGTAATAAACTCTATGGCGCCAAATTTTACTGCCTCCATCATTTTTTCCTTCTGTCCGGCAGCTGTTATCATAATCACTTTAGCGTTTGGATTGAACTTCCTTATGAGCTTTAACGACTCAATCCCATCCACTTGAGGCATTGTAATATCCATGGTAACAATATCAGGCTCAAGCTTAACATACTGATCAAAGCCTTCCTGACCGTTTATTGCTTCACCGACAACGTTGTAGCCTGCTCTTTCAAGAATGTCTTTCAAAAATCTTCGGGATGTTCTGGAATCGTCAACTATAAGCACATTCTTCATGATATATCCTCCGCCTTATTTAACTTCCCATTTACCATATGTGGAAACAAACAGTTTAACTTCGCCTCCGCAAATGTAGACCGGTAAAACATCTATAATATCGCTCTTTGCCTCTGAATATGAGATAAAGAACTCCGGTGGTTCCAGTTCTATAAGGCCCCCTGCGTTACTCATTTCAGATGCGTACAGACCATTCATGCAATTGATGAGCTCACAGATCGCATCAAGAGCATCTTCCTCTGTATCAATAAATTCCTCTTTGGTATACCCTATTGCCATCTTCTGCACATCTTCATATCGTCCGCCTATGGCTACCTTAGCCGTTTGGCCTCCATGAAATCCCTGATATCCCATAACCTCATTTCTGACAGAATCCACTCTGTATGATCTGCCAATGTAAACATGGGCATCAACAAGGCGATACAGGTTTTTAACCCCCATAGAGAAAATCTTTCTTATCTGAGGATCACCGGTATCAACAAAGATAGGAACGATTTTATCTATGTTTCCCTCTTTGAGATCCACCAGATCTGTAGCAGTCAGGTTGTTTTCTCTCTGAAAATCTGCCTCTGCCTTTTCCACCTGTTCAAGCGTCATACTCTGCTCATCTACAAGAGCCTGCACAAACGCAAGATAAGCATTCCCCTGAAGTTCTAAAAGACGACCAAGCTGAGGTTCCGTCAGATACCCTTTTTCAATGGCAATATCGCCAAAACGCTTATCCATTGTGGCCTGCAGGGCATTAACCTGCTCGGCCTGCGCTATAGTCATAAGCTTTTCGGACACAGCAATAACTCCCAACTTTGCTCTGTTGGATTCCTGTATCTGATAGGCCTTCATAAGCTGGGTTCTGCTCAGAACGCCCTTTGTAAGCAAGTAGTTTCCCAGTAATCTGTCTAACATATAGTTACTCCTGACGAGGCTGCATTATATGGCAAAGCAACCATAACATGCAATTAACGGATACTAGTCTAATCTATATTTTAGACTAATATCCGTTAATTAACAAGCTCATTATCAATTATCTTTATTTTCGTTCATTCGTGCCATCGCCTGATCGAGAGCTCTCTGAACTGCTGCATCCTCAGAATTGTCTGCTCCGGCGCCGGTTGACGGGGTCTTGGTTCCCCTCATCTTGTCTGCCTGCTGTCCTGCTGCCTCAAGAAGTATCATTCTGTCCTTTGGCAGTACAACGCTCTGTCCATCAGGGTTTATTGTAATTCCGTCTTTGTCGTTTACAAACTTCAAAATGTCCTGATATTTGAAAACAGCTGCATTCCACTCGGAACCTCGAAGCTTTTTCCCAAACTCTATCGCATCGGTGTAAATTGGCAGGAATTGTTTGCCATCCGCAGTATTTAAGATAAGGAATTTAAACTTGGTATCCTTGCCAAACTTCATTCTGCCATCTTCAAGAACTTCTACCGGTCCCTCGTGCTGCATAGGAAGAATGAAATTGCTGCTTCTTATAAGGGAGAGCATTCTCATCTCTTTTGCCCTTACAATCTCTTCCCTCTTGTCATACTTAACTGGCCATCTCAGCTCTGCCATAAAGTCCAGCATGGCAAAATTAAGACCGGGATTTATAGGATTTTTGTCCCTGTTGTCCTCTCCCCAGTCGCCGGGAGCAGCCACAATCTCACTTCTCTTGAATCTCGCTCTGTACGCGCCGTTATCCACCAGGATGTTTTCAATACCAATATAATAGAGGTAGTCAAAAAATCCTCTCTTTACAGCTGCAGTGTCATCAGGATTTTCAACTTTGACATCTCTTACAGCCACTTTTCTGAACTGCTTTGAAAAAAGTTCCACCGCCTTGTCGGCAATTTCCTTTTCAAAATAAACATTGGCAAATCCATGGTCGATGAAAGGGTAGCCTGTGGTGGCATCATACAGCACATATAAAGTCTCTGAATCCCTTACCCTTGAAAGAAGCTCATTGTAAACTTTCCTGTGATTCTTCTCAAATCCGGGAAGCGGAGCCTTCTTCTGGAATACCTCGAGGGCAGTCAAAAGAAACAGTATCTCCTGGTTAGATAAAAACTTAAGACTTTCTGCAGCCATGCCTTCATCGTAGATCATTTTGCCGATCTCGTCCTTACGCTCCGAAGAAACAGTCTCATCCATGAAAACATCATCGCTGTTTATGTTGATAGGATTGAGTCTGGGGAACCCCGGCCATTCCATGCCTGCATGAGCATCCATGGATGATTTCATCTCCATTTCCTTCTTCTGCACAGCGCTGTTTTGCGCCTCAAGTTCCTCTTGCTTTGCGGCTTTTTTACCACCGAATAAATCAAATAAACCCATTAAATCCTCCAATTAAAACTCATAGAATACTTTTGAAACAGCCGCCATATACTCAGGATCCTTACTGCCTGCGGACTCATACGGTGAATGCATTGCAAGCTGAGCAAGACCGATATCTACGGTATTGACCGAAACCTGAGCTGTGGATATGTTGCCAAGTGTCGATCCTCCCGGCATATCCGAACGGTTTGTAAATGACTGATACGGAACCTTTGCCTTGTCGCACATCAGCTTAAATGTAGCTGCAGAAACCGCATCCGTTGTATATTTCTGATTGGCATTGTACTTGATGACAACACCCTTGTTCATGACAGGTCTGTTGACGGGATCCGCCTTGTCCAAATGATTTGGATGAATGGCATGTGCATTGTCGGCAGATAACATAAAACTGTTTGCAACCGCAGTATAATATTGTTCCCTGCTGCGTCCAAGGGCCATGTTGATCCTTGTAAGGGTATCCTTAAGGAATGTTGAATCCGCACCCTGCTTGGTTCCACTTCCGACCTCTTCATTGTCGAATACACAGTGAACTGCCACGTTCTCGGAATCCGAAGCCTTCATAAATCCCTCAAATGTAGTATATACACACTCCTGATCATCAAGCCTTGAACTTGCTATGTACTCGCCGTTTGCGCCCCAGACTGTGGGCTTTACTCTGTTGTATAAAAACAGGTCATGGCCAAGAATATCTTCCTTCTTAACCCCTGCAGTCTCTGCTATTATGTCAAAAAAGCTGTCCTTTGCATCTGCGTCACCGAAAATCGGGAGCATGTCATTTTGCGCATTGTATTTGTATCCATCATTGGCCTCGCGGTTCATATGGATTGCAAGTGCAGGAAGCATCAAAAGATCCCTGTCCACATTTACAAGCTTTGTCTCAACACCCTTTTTCCCCTTAACGATCACTCTTCCTGCAACGGAAAGCGGCCTGTCAAACCACTCTGCGCAGAGCATTCCGCCGTATTTCTCGACGTTGAGCTTAACATATGCTCCGCCTGCCTCCATCTCAGGATTTTCCTTGATCTTAAATGATGGGGAATCACTGTGGCTGGCAATCATGTAAAAGCCCTTGAAATCCTTCTTTGGAATTCTGAAAGAAATTATGGAAGAATCGTTTCTTGTAACGAAATACTTTCCTCCTTTTTTGCCGGAAGCCGGGCTTATCTTCCACTCCTCATTTTCAAAAAGCTCTGTGTAGCCTGCCTTTTTAAGCTGTTTTTTCAGATTGTCGACCACGTGAAAGCATGTGGGGCTCTCATCGATAAAGGTCAGCATTCTGTCTGTAATATCCTTAAATATATTTGCCATTGCTCTCGTCTCCAAAACTAACCTATTACTATGATATACGAATTACTCCATGACTAATGTAATTCTCATAATTTTACATTATATTTCTTCATGTCAAACCCTATCAGAATAATATATGATTTTCTTCCGTATAAATCAAGAAAAAAAGATGGTTTTAGCTTGCATAACATTCGTCGGTAATGTAAAATGTAAGCACTTACATTTTATGATTGTACGTTTTTTAAAGGAACAGTTTTTGATTGGAGCAAGAATAATGACAAGAGAAGAAACTTTTAAGATGCTGAGTGAATACGTGGATTATCTCCTTGAAAAGTCCGACGCCGAGCACCCCATGTGGAACATCGAGAACATTTTAAGCGGTAAACCAAATAAATGGAATTACATTGACGGCTGTATGATCACAGCAGTTCTTTCTTTATATGATATGACCGGTGATAAAAAATATCTTGATTTCGCAGACAAGTTTGTCGGA
>SVFZ01000073.1 GCA_015056585.1 Butyrivibrio sp.
ACATGATCGTTGACGGTAATACCTACTATCCGGTAAACAGTGAGGGCAACTCAGAATTTGAGATACCTGTATCTTTGGGAAAAGAGATGAGTATTCAGGCAGACACTGTGGCCATGGGTACACCTCATCTTATTGATTACATTCTTTTGATATCCCTTGAAGATGAGGAAAATGCCACAAATGAAAGAACACAAGACATAGAAGAAAACAGTAATAAAGACAGTGATGAAGACAGAGAAGAAAACAGTAATTTAATAAGCGATAAAGATGATAAAAACGTGGCATCAGCTATGTTGCCACCTGAAATAGACGGACTAAAGTACATTTCCACTGATGAAAATGATTATGCAGGGTGTTTTAAGATCCACAGGTATGAAGGAGAGTACGTTGTCATAAGTATAGACGATGGCAGGAATTACCTGATAATACCTAGGGACAAAAAAGAGCCAGAAAATATTTCTCCTGACATCATCCCTTTAAAAGAGCCCCAAAGGATTTATTTGGCTGCATCAGGAACTATGTGTCATTTTGATTCTCTTGATGCTTTGGACAGGATAATCATGTCCGGAACTAAAAAGGATGACTGGTATATTGATTCTGCAAAAAAAGCCATGGAGGAAGGAAAGATTATCTATAGCGGGAAGTACAATTCTCCCGACTATGAGCAGATTGTAAAAAAAGACGTGGACCTTGCCATTGAAAATACTATGATACTTCACGTTCCAAAGGTGCAGGAGCAGCTGGAAAAGCTGGGAATTCCTGTGTTTATTGACAGGTCAAGCTACGAAACTGAGCCTCTTGGAAGATGTGAATGGATAAAGGTCTACGGAGTTATAACAGGGAAAGAAGATGAGGCAGACAATGCTTTTTTACAGCAGAAAAGATACTTTACAGAGCTTGACTTATCAGGCATCGCAAAAAAGAAAGTGGCTGTTTTTTCCCTTAATTCAAATCACCAGATTGTTACAAGAAAAGCTGATGACTACTTTGCAAAGATGATAACTATGGCCGGAGGAGAGTATCTTTCTCCAAAGGGAAGCGAAGAAAATGCAGTATCATCAACGACTATCAGCATCGAGGCTTTTTATGAATACGCTGTGGATGCGGACATTTTAATCTATAATGCAACGATTGAAAACATCCCGAAGTCTCTGGAAGAGCTTAAGATGGCAGACGCTATTTTCCCGGAGCTTAAAGCCGTCAGGGAGAAAGAAGTCTGGTACACGGAGAAGTCCCTTTACCAAAGCGCAGATAAGTCCGGGACGATAATAGAGAACCTCTATGAAATAATTGCAGAGGGAAAAGAGAATACCGGATTTTTTCGGAAGCTTAAATAAACGAAGCAGTTGAGAGTGAGCACCAGCGATAAAAGTATAGGGAAATAAATATAGAGTTTAGTAACAGGAGACTGGTTTGGCAAAGAAACTTATGATCCAGGGCACCATGTCCGGTGTAGGAAAAAGCATATTAACGGCGGGACTGCTTAGAGTCTTTAAGCAGGACGGCTATAGGGTTGCACCCTTTAAGTCCCAGAACATGGCACTAAATTCCTTTGTTACGAAGGACGGCAAAGAAATCGGAAGAGCTCAGGCCCTGCAGGCAGCTGCTGCGGGAGTTGAACCTTCAAGCGATATGAACCCAATACTTTTAAAGCCCATGGGCGATACCACTTCTCAGGTAATTGTAAACGGCCTCCCCATGGCAAACATGAGGGCAAAGGACTATTTTGCAAAAAAGAAAAGCTTTATACCGGACATTGTTTCGGCCTTTGACAGACTCTCGGAGAAATCGGATATCATCGTGATCGAAGGGGCGGGAAGTCCTGTGGAAATAAATCTTCGTCAGAACGATATAGTGAACATGGGTCTTGCAGAAATCCTTGATGCACCGGTGCTTCTTGCAGGAGACATTGACCCCGGCGGAGTTTTTGCGCAGCTTCTTGGCACCGTAAATCTGATGCCTGAGGATGAGAAAAAACGAGTAAAAGGCCTTATCATCAACAAATTCAGGGGGGATGTGACGCTCCTTGAGCCGGGACTTTCAATGTTTAAAAAGTACTGTGATATTCCTTTTGCCGGTATTGTGCCGTATGTAAAGCTCAGCCTTGATGAGGAGGACAGCGTCTCCAAGAGGCTTGTGACCGGCAAGAAAATAGAGAACTCAGAAGAAACTGTAAATATTGCGGTTATAAGGCTTCCCTTTATCAGTAATTACACTGACTTTACGATCTTTGAAAACATTGAAGGGGTAAATCTGTATTACGTGGAAGATGCCGAGAGCCTTGACAGAGCGGACCTTATAATCCTTCCCGGAACAAAGAATACCTTATCAGACCTTAAGTGGCTTAGGGAAAAGAGAATAGATGATAAGATCACCTGCCTTGCAAAAAAGGATGTTCCGATAATCGGTATCTGCGGCGGATTTCAGATGCTGGGGAGAAGTATATCAGATCCCGACGGGCAGGAAGCAGGCGGAAAGGAGAAGGGACTTTCTCTTTTGCCTGTGGATACAGTTTTTTGCACTTACAAGAACTTAAGGCAGGTAAGCGCTTTTGTGCCGGATCTTGAGGGTATGTATGAATCTCTTTCACAGATTCAGATAAGGGGCTACGAGATCCACATGGGAGAGAGCACAGGATGCGGCGATGCTGAATGTGTGACCACAAATGATTCTGTGCTTGGTACCTACATCCACGGCATCTTTGACTCTCCTGAATTTACAGCACGGCTCCTTAAAATACTTTATGACAAAAAGGGTATAAAGAGAGAAATTCCTAAAATTGAAAGCGCAGAAGTAACCAGAGAAAAAGAGCTGGACAAGCTGGCAGATGTGTTAAGGCAGAGCCTTGATCTTGAGATGATATACAGCATTATGCAGGGATAAACCATCATGACGAAGTCGTGACTAAAATTGTTCCGACCGAAATGGCAGGATTACGAAGTAATCATGCCGGTACAAAAGAAATGAGGCAAAAATGGAGCTTAAACATATTCGCCCTTCTGATATTGAGAAGGAGAGCTTTAGGATCATACAGGAAGAACTGGATAAGATGGGGAAAAAAATCCCTGAGGAAATACGCCCAACGGTTTTTAGAGCAATACACACAACAGCAGATTTTGATTACGCGGATACCCTTGTCTTTTCTGAAAATGCAGTGGATATAGCCAAAAGAGCCATACAAAAAGGAGCACATATTGTGACTGACACAAATATGGCTCTTTCCGGGATAAATAAAAAGACTTTGGCGAAGTACGGCGGAGAGGTTCACTGCTTTATGGCGGATGAAGAGGTAATGAGAATCTCAAAAGAGAGGGGAGTTACAAGAGCCGTAGTCAGCATGGAGAAAGCAGCAAAGCTAAACGTACCGCTGATATTTGCCATTGGCAATGCCCCCACTGCGCTTATAAGATTAAAAGAGCTTATCGATGAGGGGAAAATAAGACCTGAGCTAATAATCGGCGTTCCGGTGGGCTTTGTAAACGTTGTTGAAGCAAAGGAAATGATCCTTGAAACAGATATCCCCTATATAGTAAACAGAGGCCGTAAGGGCGGAAGCGGCGTTGCTGCGGCAATCTGCAATTCGATACTCTACAGCTTGTAATGACTTTAGTCATGGAGCAATTTTTATAACATAAAAAACGGAATCATGTAACATGGAATCCTAAAACACGGAATCACAAAATATGGAAGAAAAGAAGCTAAGGTTTGGATTTACTACAGGGAGCTGCGCGGCAGCAGCCTCAAAGGCGGCGCTTTTTATGCTGCTTTCCGGCAAGGAAATAAACAGTGTCACCATCATGACACCAAAGGAAATACCCTACCACGCAGAAATAATTGACATAAATAAAGACCCCAAAAAAGGCCTTGTTTCCTGCGCTGTGATAAAGGACGGAGGAGATGACCCTGACGTAACTACAGGCTATAAGATATATGCGTCTGTCTCTCTAAAGGATACTCCGGGAATTGAAATTGAAGGCGGGGAAGGCGTTG
Source organism: Butyrivibrio sp. (assembly GCA_015056585.1). GTDB lineage: Bacteria > Bacillota > Clostridia > Lachnospirales > Lachnospiraceae > Butyrivibrio. Next base: position 3,991 of record SVFZ01000073.1, read on the forward strand.
GAAGGATCACAAAGCCGGGGATGGATCAGCCAATCGGAAACGCAGCCATAAACTCTGTTCCGAGGAAGATGATAACGGAAAACCTTGAGGAGACCCTTAAAGACTTTCGCCGTACAGATAAGGGGGCATCAGTTATCATAAGTGTTCCCGGCGGTGAAGAACTGGCACAAAAGACTTTTAACCCAAAACTTGGAATCACAGGTGGGATCTCTATTCTTGGTACAACCGGAATAGTGGAGCCCATGAGTGATGCAGCCATAACATCAACCATCAGAGTTGAGGCAAAGATAAGGAAAGCAGAGGGAAAAGAAATCCTTATGGCAGCTCCCGGAAACTATGGCCTGAACTTTCTTAAGGAAGTTTACGGTATTGATGAAAAAAACGTGGTCATGAGTTCCAATTTTGTCTTTGATACGGTGCAGATTGCTGCAAACGAAGGCTTTTCCAAACTGCTTTTTGCAGGGCATATAGGTAAGCTCATAAAGGTGGCGGGCGGAATAAAGAACACCCACTCAAAGTACGGAGACCACAGGATGGAGATATTGTCTGACCTGGCAAAAAAATGCCTTGATTATGACACATATCTTTTGATAAAGGACAGGATAGAGGCCTGTGTCATGACAGATGAGGCTGTGAAGATCATAAGTGAAACCGGTCAGGGCGAAAAGGTATTTAAGAAAATCGCAGCGAATATAAAGACCAATATGGAAGGCTGGTCTTTAGGGAAACTTAGAGTGGAAGTAATTGTTTTTTCCAATGAGAATACTGAGCTGGTTGCCACAAGGAAAGCTCATGAATGGATAAAGGAAGTATAAAAAATGGTACATTTTGTCGGTGCAGGACCGGGAGCGAAGGATCTTTTGACCATAAGAGGGAAAGAGCTTATTGAAAAAGCGGACCTTATCATCTATGCAGGATCTTTAGTAAATCCTGAGCTTTTGGACTTTGCCAAAAAAGAATGTGAGATCTTTGACAGCAGCAAACTGACCCTGCAGGAAGTAATGGATATTATCAGGGCAGCAGAAAAGGAAAGTAAAACAACCGTCAGACTTCACACAGGGGATCCAAGTATCTACGGCGCCATAAGGGAGCAGATGGATATTCTGGAAAAAGAAAATATTGCCTTCGACACTACACCCGGAGTCAGCTCTTTTTGCGGTGCTGCAGCGAGCCTTAATATGGAGTACACGCTGCCGGGGATAACCCAGAGCGTCATTATCACAAGGATTGACGGAAGAACCAAAGTGCCGGAAAGCGAATCGGTGGAAGCGCTTGCTTCACACGGAGCAACCCTTGTATTTTTCTTATCTGCAAAGGAGAGCTCAAGGCTTTCAGAAAGACTATTAAAGTCTGGATTGTCTGAAGATACTCCCTGCGCTGTGGTCTACAGAGCAACCTGGCCTGATGAGAAAAAGTTTATCTGCGATTTAAAGGACTTATCCGGCAATATGGAAAGTTTTGGTATAGACAGACAGGCTCTTATCATTGTGGGAAAAGCTGTGGCCCAGAGCGGCTACGAGCTTTCAAGGCTCTATGCTTTAGATTTCAGTACCGGATACAGAAAAGGGACAGTTGTAAATGAAAAAGGATAACCGGATTTTGTTTGTATATTTGCTTCTCGTAGTCCTTGCTCTTGCGGCGGCTTTTCTTAACCTCTTTACGGGAAATGTGCATATTACCCCAAGGGAGGTAATAGAGGCTATCATTGGCATGGCAGGCGATGAAAAGACCAAAAACATCATCATGAGTATCAGACTTCCCAGAATGATAATGGCCTTTGTCTTGGGAGGTGGCCTTGCGCTGTCCGGATTTCTTTTGCAGACTTACTTCTCAAACCCGATTGCAGGCCCTTATATTCTTGGAATTTCTTCGGCAGCCAAGATGATGGTGGCTCTGCTCCTTATATTTATTACTAAGATGGGTCTTTTCGCCAAAGGATATACGCTTGTCCTGGCGGCTTTTGCAGGGGCTTTAATGGCCACAGGATTTATTATCATGATCTCAAGGCATGTAAAAAATATGGCAGCCCTTCTGGCTGCGGGAATTATGATAGGCTACATCTGCAGCGCTGTAACGGACTTTCTCATAGCATTTGCGGATGACTCGGATATTGTAAATCTCCACAGCTGGTCACAGGGAAGCTTTTCGGGAGCCCGCATGGAAGGGGCGCTTTACTGTGTAGGAATAACAGGCATAGGTTTGTTTTTTGTGCTGCTCCTTTCAAGAAGTCTGGATGCGCTAAGGCTTGGCGAGGGGTATGCCAGAAGCGTCGGAGTAAATACAAAGATCTGCAGGATTTTGATAATTCTTTTATCCAGTTTGTTATCAGCCTGCGTCACAGCCTTTGCGGGGCCTATCTCTTTTGTGGGAATTGCCGTTCCCTTTCTGATGAGGGAAATGTTAAAGAGCTCAAAGCCTGTGGTGCTGATACCGGCATCCTTCCTCGCAGGAGCTGTGTTCTGCTCAGTTTCCGACCTTCTTGCAAGAATGCTCTTTGCACCGACGGAGCTTAATGTCTCGGCTGTAACATCGCTCTTTGGTGCGCCAATCGTAATTTTTATGATAATCGGGAGGCACAAGAGAAGTGAATATTAAAGACGTAAATGCCGGATATCATGGGAAAACAGTGTTAAAGAGTGTGAATCTTGAGATGAAAAAAGGAGAGATCATATCCCTCATCGGACCAAACGGCGGAGGAAAATCAACACTTTTAAAGACTATCTCGGGAGAATTAAAGCCTCTTGTGGGAACGGTATACATAGGCGGTGATAATTTAAACCAGCTTCCGTTAAGGGAACTGGCAAAAAAGATGTCAATAGTGGGTACGCAGCGCATAAACCCCGAGCACATGAGCGCTTTTGACATAGTCCTTTCGGGAAGACTTCCCTATAGTGATGGCTTTGGACTGTTTAAAGATGCGGACGAAGAAGCTGCAAAAAGGGCAGCAGATCTGATGAATCTTGAGGCTTTTTTACAGACTGATTTTTCATCTCTCAGCGACGGGCAAAAGCAGAGAACCCTCATAGCCCGTGCAATCTGTCAGGAGCCTGAAGTTCTCGTGATGGATGAGCCCACTTCCTATCTGGATATAAGGCACCGGTTTGAACTTATGGATGTGATAAAAAAGCTGGCAGATGACGGAATAACTGTCATTATGTCCCTTCACGAGCTGGAGCTTGCGCTTAACGTTTCCGACAGGCTGATACTTGTAAGAAGCGATGGAAAATGTACTGCGGAGTCTAAAGAAGCCGTTTTGGAAGAAAGGCTTTTGCAGGATCTCTTCGGCCTTACGGATGAAATGTTTGAAAAGGTAAGAAAGCAGTTCTTTTAACTTATATAAGGGGAATTATGGAAACTGTCAGCGAAGGAAAATACAAATTCATATGTTTTACGGGCGAGGGACGAAAGCTCCTTTTAAGATTGACGGAGGCAGAACCTGAGAAGATAAACAGCCTTTCTCTGTGGACGGAGGATAATTTCAAAAAGGGAAATATCCTTGTTTTCATCGGTGCTTTGGGGATTGCTGTCAGGGCAATTGCGCCTTTTTGCAAAGATAAGACTTTTGACCCGGCAGTTCTTGTGATAGATGAGAGAGGGACTTTTGTTATTCCTGTTTTGTCAGGTCACCTTGGAGGCGCTGTGGATGCGGCAAAAGAGATATCGGCAGAATTAAGTGCCATTCCTGTTATCACCACCGCCACGGATGTAAGAGATGAGTTTGCAGTGGACGTCTTTGCAAAAAGAAACAACTTATCTATCAGTGACATGAAAGAAGCAAAGGCATTTACAGCAAGGATACTTGCCGGCAAGGAGGCAGAATTTACAGTTACTCCAATGAAGAAGAGCGTCGGATCTCTTTACCTGATACCCAAGGTAACTGTTATAGGTATGGGCTGCAGAAAGGGTAAGAGCTTTGAGGAACTAAAAGAATTTGTGTCGGAGAAACTAAAGGAACTTGGCATTGATGAAAGGTCTTTAAAGGCTCTTGTATCGGTGGATAAAAAGAAGGATGAAGAGGGGCTTATTGCGCTGTCTGAAGCTTACGAAATACCTTTTTTGACGTATTCTGCTAAGACACTTATGGAGCAGGAGGGCGACTTTGTACGCTCTGACAAAGTAATGGAAGTCACAGGAGCTGATAACGTCTGCGAGAGGGCAGTGGCGGCTTTTGGGTGTCGGAAGTTTATTTTGAAAAAAACTTCGCAAAACGGAATGACACTGGCAATCGGAATGACAGATGCGATCATCGAGGAATAAATATGGACAGTAAAAAACTTTATGTGGTGGGAATTGGCCCCGGAAGCGAAGAGGATATGACAATCCGGGCAAGGAACATTCTGAAAAAAAGCGATGTTATATGTGGCTATACGGTATACTGCGATCTGGTAAGGCCTCTTTTCCCGGATAAGGAGTACATCTCAACTCCAATGATGGGAGAGGAAAAGAGAGTGCTTCTTGCTCTTAAAAGTGCTGACGAGAAAAGGACAGTTTCGCTTATCTGCTCGGGAGATGCGGGGGTGTACGGAATGTCGGGGCTTGTCCTTGAACTTGGAAAAGACTTTCCTGAAGTTGATATTAAAGTCATCCCCGGAGTTACAGCAGCCCTCTCGGGGGCCGCACTTTTGGGAGCGCCTTTGATCCATGATTTTTGCCTTATATCTCTAAGCGACAGATTGACAAAAATGGAACTCATAGAAAAAAGGCTTCGGGCAGCAGCATCTGCAGATATGGTAATTGTTATCTACAATCCGGAGAGCAGGGCGCGAAAAGGGTATCTGTCTCATGCCTGCGACATTCTGATGGAGATAATTCCAAAAGACAGAGTATGCGGAATAGCAAGAAACATCGGAAGAAGTGATGAAGAAAGCATGGTGACTACTTTGGAAAAACTTAAGGAGACCAAGGCAGACATGTTTTCAACGGTGTTTATAGGAAACTCATCCACAAAAAATACAGGTGACATGATGATCACCATGCGAGGATATAAAAGTGAATTGTAAAGTGCTGGTTTTTGGCGGAACCACTGAGGGAAGAGTTCTTGCGGATGTACTGATGAGAGCAAAAATCCCTCACAAGGTCAGCGTTGCAACCGAATATGGCAGAGACATTCTCTTTGATAACGGGGAAAAAGACCTTCTTGTGGGCAGGAAAAGTGCAGAAGAAATAAAGGAAATCATTGAGGAGGGCGGCTACAGCCTTGTGGTGGATGCCACACACCCCTTTGCAACTAAAGTCTCCGAAGAGATAAAAAGTGCCTGCAATGGGAGCAGTTCCAGGTACCTGCGTCTTAAGAGGGATACAGGGAAAGAAATCTCTTCTGAGGATATGATCATTTATAGAGACTCTGTAAAGGATGCGGCTTTAGAGCTTTCAAAGGTTGAAGGAAATATCCTCTTGCTTACGGGAAGCAAGGAACTTTCTGAGATTGCAGGTTTTTTCCCGGATAAGACCAGGCTCTTTGTCCGGGTCCTTCCAAATACCGACAGCATTGAAAAGTGCTTAAGTGCCGGCCTTTCCGGCAGACAGATAATTGCCATGCAGGGGCCTTTTTCAAGGCAGATGAACGTTGCCACCATAAAAGAAATCGGAGCAAAGGCTATTCTTACAAAGGAGAGCGGAAAAGCAGGCGGTCTTGAAGATAAGCTATTTGCAGCCCTTGAATGTGGCATCAAGGCAGTGGTAATAAAAAATCCTGAAAAGGAAAGTCCCGCTTTTGAGGGAGGAAGTCTTGAGGAAGTTCTGTCTGTTATTTCAGAGCTTACGGGGAAGGATTTAACTGTAAAAAAGACCATTACCCTTGCAGGAATGGGACCTGGAGGAGAGAAGTTTTTTACAAATGAGCTTGAAAGAGCTCTTTCCGGTGCGGATATTATCTTCGGTGCAGAGGCGGTTCTAAAGAACTTAAAGGGACAGGATGTGCCAAAGATTCCTCTATATAAAGGCGATGAAATCTATGCCTATCTGACTGAAAACAAGGGCTTTATGCATCCTGTTATTCTGTTTTCGGGAGACATCAGCCTCTGCAGCGGAGCCAAAAGTGCAACAGTATTTTTTGAGGAAAAAGGGTATGCTGTTAACCGGATACCCGGGATTTCATCAGTGACTCTTTTTGCCATGAGACTTCGTCTTTCCCTTGAAAAAGTGAGGATTGTAAATGCTCACGGGAAAAAGACAAATATCAGAGACTATATTTTAAAAAATGAGGAAGTGATAATCCTGACTTCCGATGCAACAGGGGCTGTAAGCATATGCAGAGATCTTGCGGATATGAAGAAAAGTTTGCAGATCATTATTGGCTGTGAACTTGGATGTGAGGGAGAAAAACTGATCGACTTAAGAAAAGATACAGATGGATATAAACAAGTTCATGGCAAATGCCTTGTGTATGTGAAAAATCCTGATGCTCCTAAGAGTCCTTCATGTCCCCAAATATCCGATGCCGAGTTAATAAGGGGAAAAACTCCCATGACCAAGGAAGAGATCAGAGCGCTGTCCTTAAGAAAACTTGGCTTAACTAAAGGAGCTGTTATTTACGATATTGGGGCGGGAACCGGCTCAGTATCTGTTGAGGCTGCGCTTTCATCTCCTGAAATAAACGTTTTTGCCATAGAAAGAAATGAGGAGGCAATAGCTCTTTTAACAGAAAACAAAAGAAAATTCGGGGCAGAAAACATAGAGATTATAAAGGGAGAAGCGCCTTATGCTCTTAGGGATCTTCCTGCTCCAAGTCATGTGTTTATCGGCGGAAGCGGAGGAAACATGAAGGAAATCCTCAGATCTGTTTTTGAAAAGAACGATAAGGCTAAAGTTGTGATAAATACTGTAACCGCAGAGTCCTTTGCGGAAGTGATGGAATGTGCAAAAGAATACCGTGGGGTAGAGCCTGATATTATACAAGTGTCGGTAAGCAGGTTTAAAAAGGTCGGCAATTACCATATGCCGGATGCGCTAAATCCTGTATATATCACTACTTTGCAGAAAGGGGATGCGGATGATAAAGCTTAAAAGTTTCCCCAGGTTCATGATATGCGCTCCTTCCAGCGGCAGCGGAAAGACGCTTATTACCTGTGCTCTCCTTAGAATACTAGAAAGGAAAGGGTATCACCCTGCATCCTTTAAGTGCGGTCCTGACTATATAGACCCCATGTTCCACAAAAAGGTCCTTGGCATATCAGGTAGAAATCTTGATGTGTTTCTGATGGGTCATTACGGCCTTAGAGGTGCTTTGAGCAGAGGCGCAGAAGGAAAGGACATAGGAGTTCTTGAGGGCGTCATGGGTTTTTTTGACGGAATGAGCACTGATTCTATAGAAGGGTCATCCGCAGATATCTGCTCTATCACAGGAAGTCCCGCAATACTTGTGGTTAACTGCAAGGGCATGAGCAGGTCTGTAATTGCCCTGATAAAGGGCTTTTGTGAGTACGGCAGGGAGAATTATGTAAAAGGCGTTATCCTGAACAATGTCTCTTTAATGGTTGCAGGAAGCCTTAAAAAGGAGATAGAAAAAGAGCTTGGTATTCCTGTTATAGGTTTTTTGCCGCGCCTGAAAAATGAACCATTTTCAGGCAGACACCTGGGACTTGTTATGCCTGATGAAATCCCGCAGGTGCTGGATATTATTGATGATGTTGCAGACAGGCTTTTAGAGAACCTTGATTTTGACAAGCTCATGGAAATAGCTGCTGATACAAAGAGAATCCTGATGCTAAAGGATTTTGATATTCCAAAGGAGTGGAAAATATCCGGCAGTAAGCAAAAAATCCGGGTTGGAATTGCCATGGATGAAGCGTTTTGCTTTTATTACGAGGATAATCTGGAGCTTTTAAGGCAGATGGGAGCTGAGATAATTCCTTTTTCGCCAGTCCATGATGCGCATCTTCCCCAAGTCTCAAGGCTTATTTTGGGCGGAGGATATCCGGAGCTTTACGCTAAGGCTTTATCTGAAAACAAGTCCATGAGAGAAGATATTTTAAGAGCTGCAAGGGGCGGGATGCCTGTTCTGGCCGAGTGCGGAGGCTTTTTGTATCTGCAGGAAAGTCTTTCTGATCCGGAGGGAAAAAGCTTTGACATGGTGGGAGCATTAAAAGGCAATGGAAATATGCGGGATAAGCTTCATCACTTTGGCTATGTGACTATGAGCAGCACCCTGGATAATCCGTATCTGAAAGTCGGCGAAGAAATAAAGGCCCATGAGTTTCATTACTATGACACCACAGATAATGGAGAAGTGTGCCTGTTAAAAAAACCATCGGGAAAATTCTGGAGTGGCTATCAGGTTAAAGAAAAGGTATTTGGAGGTTTTGCACATCTGTATTATCCTTCATGTCCTGAATTTGTTAAGAGGTTTTTGGAATGTTAGATTTTAAGGCTCTGACCGGGATAAAGATAGATAAGCCGGATAAAATAAGTTATGAAAGCGTAAGAAAAACCTGGGATATTATCTCAAAGCCCATAGACGGCCTTGGAGATTTTGAAAAGATAATATGCAGAATTGCTGCGATTCAGAGGACGGATCGGCCTGATGTTTCAAAGAGAGCGGCTTTAATTTTCTGCGCAGACAACGGAATTGTGGAGGAAGGCATCTCCCAAAGCAAAAAAGAGATAACTCTGTCCGTGGCAAGAGCCCTTGGAAGCGGAATAAGTTCTGCCTGTACCCTGGCAAAGAGCGCAGGAGTAACTGTCATACCGGTGGATGTGGGAATTGATACAGATGAAAGTATTCTCGGTGTCAGGAATATGAAGGTCAAAAGAGGAACGGAAAACTTTCTTAAGACCCCTGCCATGACGGAAAGCGAGGCTCTTCTTGCGATAGAGCATGGAATAGAACTGGTAAAAGAGCTGTCAAATGATGGAGTAAAGATCATTTCCACAGGGGAAATGGGTATAGGAAATACCACCACCACCACAGCTGTTCTTTCAGCGCTTCTTAACACGGACTCCGATGAGCTTACGGGAAGAGGAGCAGGCCTGTCTGATGAGGGACTTGCAAGAAAAATGCTTGTAATTAAAGAAGGCACCAAGAAGAACTCTTTTGACAATATAAAAGATCCTAAAGAGAGAGCCTTTGAAATATTAAGGTGCCTTGGAGGCCTTGATATTGCTGCTTTATCCGGGGCATTTATAGGCGGAGCAATCTTTCATGTGCCGATGGTCATAGATGGCGTAATAAGTTCTGCAGCAGCCCTTATTGCAGAAACTCTTTTGCCGGGAGTAAGGGACTATCTTGTTCCTTCACACAAAGGGCGTGAAAAGGGGAATGAACAGGCTCTTTCAAAACTTGGACTTGAGCCTTTGATAAACGGAAACATGGCGCTGGGAGAGGGAACAGGAGCAATAATGCTTTTCCCGTTACTTGACAGCGTTATGTTCTATTATGAGCACGGCGCTAAGTTTTCGGATTATAACATTGATGAATACAAGAGGTTTGACAAATGATCTGCATGATTTTGGGGACTCCCGGCAGCGGAAAGTCAAAAAGGGCCGAGGATCTGACATTAAAGCTTTCACAAGACGGGAAAAGATATTATATAGCCACCATGATCCCCTTTGGAAAAGAGGGGAAAGAGAGGGTTGAAAAGCACCGTAAAATGCGGGAGGGAAAGGGCTTTGAAACAATTGAATGTCCTGTGAGAGTCCATGAAGTATTGCAAAAAATAGATGACAGTAAAAACGCCACATGTCTTTTGGAGTGTATGTCGAATCTTGTGGGGAATGAGCTGCATGAGCCTTCTGCAAAAAATGAGGAAAAATCAGCAGAGCAGGTTTCAGAGTACATCATAGATTCTGTGATGGAACTGGCAGGGGCAGTTAAAAATCTGGTGATCGTCTCAAATTCTTTTCCACTAAATGACGAGGGGTACGATGAAGACACTAAAAGATACGTGGAGACAGTGGACCGGGTAAATAAATTATTGAGACAGAGAGTGGATGAATTTTATGAAATTACTTAAGAGTATCGCTATCTCTTTTTCGCTTTATTCAAAGATTCCAATGCCGGTCTTTGAGTGGGATGAAGAAAATTACAGACATGCAATAGCTTTCCTGCCGCTGGTGGGCTCTGTGATTAGTGTATTATCATATCTTGCAGCGCTTTTTTGCAGGAATTATGAACTACCTGTATTTGTGGCAGCAGGGTTCCTTACGATGGTTCCGCTCCTGGTTACTGGAGGCTTTCATTTTGACGGCTTTATGGATGTTCAGGATGCTCTTCATTCCTACCAGCCAAGGGAGAAAAAGCTGGAGATCATGAAAGATCCCCATATCGGAGCCTTTGCAGTAATAAGTGCAGGAGGGTTTTTCCTTATCTGGTTATCCTCTGTGTACATGATAGTGTTTAAGGCTTTTGAAGGGGATGGCAGCAGCGCCCTGCTTTCCGCGCTCGGCATATATCCGCTCATAAGGGCTCTTTGCGGACTTAGTAGCATTCTTTTCCCACATGCCAAAAATGAGGGAATGTTGTCTGTGGAAACCGGAAAGAGCGGAAAACTTGATATCTGCATTCTTTTAGTGCAGGGGATTTTAGCGGCGGCTTTCATGATATGGATGAGCGTTCTCTGCGGCATTTTATCCCTCATTGCAGCACTTTTGTTTACAGCTTTTTACAGGCATTTATGCCTTAAAAATTTTGACGGAGTCACAGGAGATACGGCAGGTTTTTTCGTATCCTGTGCAGAAGCATGTATCCTTTTTGTGATCGCGGTACTTTGTATGATCCTATAAAAATTTAACTGATGACATATAAATAGCTTCATGACTTAAGCTTTTTGCAATTTGGATATTTATACAAACATTTATTTTGGAAGAGAAATTTTGCATGTTTACAAATCACCTCATAGCCTTTTTACTGGGCTTTATTTTGGACAGAATAATCGGAGATCCCTACAACATCCCACACCCAATAAGATACATAGGAAACCTCATCAGCTTTTTTGAAAATAAGTTTTTGCATCTTGACGGCATTAGAAACTTTGAGAAGGAAAAGAAAAGTGGGGCACTTATGTGCATCCTTGTGATCCTGATAACGGGGCTTGTTACAGGTCTTATCACTTTCTCTTCTTATAAAGCCCATTTTGTCTTTGGAATAATAGTAGAAGCTATCCTGACCTGCTATATTCTGGCTGCGAAGAGCCTTAAGGTGGAGAGCATGAAGGTTTACGATGCCCTCAAACACGGTACTGTAGAGGATGCCAGAAAAGCCGTATCCATGATTGTTGGCAGGGACACTGATACTCTTAATGAAATCGGAATTACGAAGGCAGCAGTGGAAACTGTGGCGGAAAATACCTCAGACGGTGTTATAGCGCCACTTATCTACACTTTTTTTGGAGGCCCGGTTCTTGGACTTATGTACAAGGCAGTAAACACCATGGATTCCATGGTGGGGTACCATAACGATAAGTATGAGTATTTTGGCAAGGCAGCAGCAAAGCTTGATGACATAGTAAACTATATTCCTGCCAGATTAAGCGCCATATTTATGATCCTGGCTGCCTTTTTCGGGGGAAAAGAGTATTCTTTTAAGAATGCAGTAAAAATATTTAAGAGAGACAGATTTAACCACAAGAGCCCAAATTCCGCCCAGACGGAAAGTGCCTGCGCGGGGGCACTCAGTGTAAAGCTTGCAGGGGATGCCAGTTACTTTGGTAAAGTTGTCAAAAAGCCATTTATCGGAGATGATTTAAGGCAAATAGAGTTTGATGACATAAAAAGGGCCTGCAGACTGATGTATCTGACAGAAGATATCTGTCTTACAGGACTCATGATAATAGCGGCGATTATATATGTAATTATATCTTGAAAAATCAGAAATCCGCACCGGCTGCGGACTTCGTGAGAAAGTGATAATTCTTGGATAAAACATCCAAGAATCTATCAACCAAGCCATTTTAAATCGACTTTGTCGATAGGGCTTGGTTGACTCTTGATTCATGTTCTCACGAAACCCGCAATAAATGCGTGTTTCTGTAATTTCATTCAAGATGTCATACATTCTTTAACATACGAGGAGAGAACGTGCTTCACGGCGGAGAAATATACGATAAGGAAATTGAATACGACTTTTCTGTAAATCTTAATCCCATGCCCTGTCCTGAGGAGATAATAAATGCGTTGAAAGACTCTGTCTGCGATGCAGGTAAATATCCCGATATCAGACAGCAGGCTTTTAGAAGAGCAGTGGCTGATGCAGAAAATAAGCTGCTTGGAACAGCTCTTTTGACAAAGGAAAATGTAATAGGCGGAAACGGTGCATCTGAGCTTTTGCTCTCTATGGTGCGGATGATAAATCCAAGAAATGTGCTTTTGCCGGCGCCAAGTTTCTACGGGTACAGACACGCTCTAAAAGGGATCCCGGATGTAAAGATTACGGAGTTTTTTCTTAAAGAAGAAAATAACTTTGAACTGACAGGGGATTTTCTTTTACAAATAACAGAGGACACAGACCTCTGCATTTTGGCCAATCCCAACAACCCCACAGGAAGGGCAGTTGATGAAAAACTTTTGGAAAGAATAATTGACAGGTGTACAAAAACCGATACTTGGATTATTATTGACGAGTGCTTTCTGCATTTGTCGGATCAGGCAAAAAGTGCTGCTAAGTACATCGAAACAACAAACAAACTGTTTATCGTAAATGCCTATACCAAGCTCTTTTCCCTGCCGGGGGTAAGGATCGGATATGCAGTTTCCGGAAAAGAAAATATCGAAAATCTTAGAAATAATCTTCCTGAGTGGAACATGTCGGTTTTTGCCCTAAAGGCCGGGGAAAGGTGCGCAAATTATATCCTTGATACTGATTTTGTGGAAAAATCTAAGGATGGCATCAGGCTTTTAAGGGAAAAAATCACAGCTCTGTTAAGAAAACAGGGATATACCGTTTTTCCATCGGATACCTGTTTTGTGCTTCTAAAGACTGATAAGGATCTTTACAACACCCTTTTAAAGGAGAAAATCCTTATCAGAGACTGCAAAAGTTTTGACGCATTAAAAGGAGGGTATTACAGAATCTCAGTCCTTGGCGGTAAATCCGATTATGATTCAATTTGGGAAGAGACAGATTTTTCAGGTATTAAGAAAAGATAGTAACAGTAAGGATTTAACATGATTTTATTTTTTGACATTGACGGAACACTTTGGGATTACAAGAATTACATCCCGGAAAGCACCAAAAAAGCTATCACACTAGCAAGGGAAAACGGACATAAATGTTTTATCAACACTGGAAGAGCCAGGGCTTTTGTATATAACAAGGAGCTTTTGTCACTGGGATTTGACGGGATAGTATCCTCCTGTGGATGCATGATCGAATATAACGACGAGGTTGTCTTTAACCATCTTGTGAGTAAAGAAGATGGACTAAGGACTTTAAAGGCCATGAAGAAGTATGGCTTTAAACCAATCCTTGAGGGACCCAAGTTTCTTTACATGAACAGAGATGACTTTAAAGGCGATATGTATGGCGAGAAGGTCATGACTGAAATGGGTGAAAGACTCCTTGATATTGACGAAAACTGGGGCAACTGGGAGATGAACAAGTTGTCTGTTGTTTGCCCTGTAGAGACGAGGGATGTTTGCTTTAACGAGCTTTCTGATCTATACGATTTTATGCTGCACACCGAAACAATTGCTGAGCTGGTGCCAAAGGGCTTTAACAAAGGCACCGGAATTGCAGAGATATGCAAGATCCTTGGAGAGAATGTGGCCAATACGGTTGCTTTCGGAGACAGCATAAATGACAAGGAAATGCTGGAGACTGCGGGGACAGCGGTGGCTATGGGAAGGGCGACCGATGAAACCAAGGCCCTTGCTGACATTGTTACATCCTTCCTTGAGGATGACGGCATCTGGAACGCCATGAAAGAGCTTAGGCTCATATGAGAAAAAACTTCATAATCCATAGCGTGTAATTGTGCTATAATTCATTTGGTTATTTTATGCTAACAAAGGAGTGAGAAAATGGCGTACGAAAATACAGTTATTAAGGACAGATTGGTAAAACTTAGAGAAAAAATGGCACAGGAAGGCATTGACTACTACATGATGCCTACTTCCGATTTTCATAACTCAGAATATTCAGCAGACTTTTTTAAGGTAAGAGAGTACTTCTGCGGCTTTGACGGATCAAACGGAACATTGGTGGTTTCCAAGGATTTTGCCGGAATGTGGACCGACGGGAGATACTTTATTCAGGCTGAGAATCAGATGAAGGGAACAGGCGTAGATCTTTACAAGATGATGGAGCCCGGGGTTCCCACAATTTCAGAGTTTCTTTCAAAGAATATGAAGGAGGGAGAGGTCCTTGGTTTTGACGGAAGAGTAATTTCCACCAGCATTGGTCTCGACCTTGAGGAGAAACTTGCAAAGATTAAGGCATCATTCAAGATTGACAAGGATCTCGCTGATGATGTATGGACAGACAGACCGGCGCTTCCATGCCATGACATGTATGTTTTATCAGATGAACTCTGTGGTAAGTCCTATAAAGAGAAGCTTTCGGATGTAAGAAAGAAGATGGAAGAGTATGGCACCAAAGCACATCTTTTGTCCAAGCTCGATGATATTATGTGGCTTACAAATCTCCGCGGCAACGACGTGGAGTGCAATCCGGTAGCTCTTTCCTACGCATATATCACTATGGATGAGTTCATTTTGTTTGTACAGGAAAAAGAGGTTACAGCTGAAGTTAAGGCTTACTGCGATAAGGTTGGCATCGAGTTAAAGGACTATCACGAGCTTACAGCCTTCCTTAAGGATGTTAAGTTTGAAGGCGATGTTCTCTACGATAAGAGAAATACCAACTTCCTTACTTTCAAGACTCTTTCAGAGAAGGCAAAAGAGGCTGGAGTTGAGCTTAAGAATAAGGATAACCCTACAGAGCTTATGAAGGCCATCAAGAATGATACAGAGATAAAGAACATCAGAGAAGTTTACCTTAAGGACAGCGCAAAGCTTACTGAGTTCATCTACTGGGTAAAGACAAATGTGGGTAAGATCCCAATGACTGAGTATACAGCAGCAATGAAGCTTGATGGCATGAGAGCCCAGATCCCGGGCTTTATCGAGCTTTCTTTCCCGACTATCAGTGCTTACAATGCTAACGCAGCTATGGCTCACTATGAGGCAACCGAGGATAATGCGGCTGAAGTTAAGGCACAGGGCATGCTCCTTGTGGATTCCGGCGCAACATATATGGGCGGAACAACTGATGTAACCAGAACAATTGTTGTAGGCGAGATCTCCGATGAGATTAAGAAGCACTACACAGCCACTGTCTGCGGAATGCTCCAGCTTGGGGCAGCCAAGTTCCTTGAGGGCTGCACAGGAAGAAACCTTGATCCGCTGGCAAGAGGTCCGCTTTGGGATATCGATATCGACTACAACCACGGTACAGGCCATGGTATCGGATATATGCTCAACGTACATGAAGGCCCTCACAGCATCAGATGGAGATACACACCAAATGCTCCTGAGGCAGTTCTTGAGCCAGGTATGATCGTATCGGATGAGCCCGGTGTTTATATCGAGGGAAGTCACGGAATCCGTATCGAGAACATCGTTGAGGTTGTAAAGGATACAAAGAACAGCTACGGCCAGTTTCTCAGATTACAGCACCTTACATATGTTCCGATCGATCTTGAAGCCATCGACAAGAAGTACATGAAGCCTGAGCAGGTTAAGCTTCTTAATGATTATCACAAAGCTGTTTATGAGCGCATCCTTCCGCTTATTGAAGATGAGGATGTAAAGGCATGGCTCAAAGAAGCTACAAGGGAGATCTGATTTTATCAAAATTAAAAGAGTATAAAAAAGGTTCGCAGACCCTTGAAAAATAGGAACGTATGAATATAATAAGAATTAGGAACTACCTGGTAGTTCACCTGGGATGTCCGACAACTCCTGTGTAATTTGAACCTACATTACTTTAAACGGGATTCCTAGATTACTATATTTGATGTCACGCCTTCGGTGCTGCGCTTGCGCAGATAAGCTATGGGAGAGGAAGGCAGAGGATATGGTTGCGGTAACCCACCTGGCGTTAGCTAGGAGTCAAATAACAGGAAACGGCATTTTGGGATATATTTAAGGAAGCAAAGGCAGTCATTTCGGTGACTGCTTTTTCCGTTTACATAAGGTATGATAGAATAGTAAAGCAAATGTCATTGATTGAATTTCCGGATTTTAAACTATAATTGTGACCTAAAGGGAGTGATGCTTAAAATGAAATTTAATGGCAAATGGGTAAAAAAGAAGTGGGTGTCCTACACGATAGCAACCTGCTCAGCTGTTGTACTGTATATGATTCTTTCCAATATCGACAGTATTTCTGAAGGCTTTAGCTCTTTTTACAGCTTTTTAAGACCTGTGGTAACGGGACTTATAATCGCTTACGTCTTCAATCCGGTTTCAAAACTCTTTGAGAATCACGTTTTCAAAAAGGTTAAAAATGAGGGGACAAAGTGGAAATTGTCTGTAGGCTTTTCCATTTTAACGATTTTAATAGCAGTTGTCCTTTTGTTTGTTGCACTGATTCCGCAGCTTGTGGACAGTATAGTAACTTTTGCCAGCAACCTTGGCGACTACGTTGATGCTCTGCAGGAAATACTCCATGAGTATGAGGACGACAGCTTCCTTGGTCTCGATATCGGGTCGATTGCCAATATGGGTGATAAGATTCTTAGCAATTTCAGCACCAACTTTACCAGCAATATGGGGAATCTGGTCAACACCTCAGCGAACATCGGAAAAAGCTTTTTTGATCTGGTTCTTGCCTTTATTCTTGCAATATATCTTTTGCTGGATAAGAACAGACTTAAAAACGGAATATCAAATTTCTTAAGGCTTGTCATGAAGCCTGAGAGATATGATGCTGCCGGGGATTTTATCAGAAGATGCAATGATATCATAATCAGATACATCAGCTTTGATATTGTAGACGGTATCATAGTTGGCATTGTAAATGCAGTGTTTATGTTAATTGCCGGTATGCCGTATGCCGTTCTTATCTCTGTAATCGTAGGTGTTACAAACCTGGCGCCGACCTTTGGCCCTATTGTAGGAGCCGTCATAGGCGGATTTATTCTGGTTCTGGTAAAACCCTGGTATGGGCTTGCATTTATCATCTTCACGGTGATACTTCAGACTGTAGACGGATATATCCTAAAGCCCAAGCTCTTTGGAGAAAGCCTTGGTGTATCTCCGCTCATGATACTTATTTCAATCATTCTTGGCGGCAGACTCTTTGGCGTTGGCGGAATCCTTCTTGCAATTCCGTTTGCAGCTATCATTGATTTTGTATACAGGGATTATTGCTTAAAAAAGCTTGAGGAAAAGCGCAGTAAGAGGTACAATAAATTGTGATAGTAATATCGCTTTCCACAAGATATGTGGCTTTTTGGAGGATGTTGTATGGACACTATTGTAAATGTTATCGATACAGCTGTTAAGTTTACCGAGGATAAGGTAAAAAAGGCGATTAAAGTGTGGGACGGCTTCGATGATGACAAGAAGAAGCTTTGCACCTGCTGCGTAGTCGTGGCGGTATGCCTGATTGTCATTGTTGGAATTGCTTATGGAATAGGAAAAGCTCACGGGAGAAGTATTGCCCTTGAGGAGGAAGATTTTTAAGAGATTAAAGGCATCTGCCAGATGGCAGATGCCTTTGCGCGTTTTTTAGTCCTTTTTGCTGCTCGGTGTGTTTAGTACTTATGGGTGAATTATGAAAAAACTTCTTAAGTTTACCGGACTCTTTTTAATTGTGCTTCTTTTTGCCGCAGGATCTCTTCTGGGATATTTAACAGTTGATGAGTACAAACCGGATGGCGTCGAAGAGATTGAGATTACAGGAGAAGCTTTAGCGGAAATAAGTCCCGGAAAAGAGAGCAGAATGATGATCTGGAATATAGGCTACGGGGCTCTGGGAGATAATGCCGATTTCTTCATGGACGGCGGCAGAATGGTATATTCGGCGGATGAAGAGAGGGTAAGGGAAAACTTAAGAGCGATTTCAGATAAGATCACAGAAGTAAATCCTGACATTCTTTTTCTGGAGGAGACAGACAGGTCATCATCAAGATCTTATTTTATGGATGAATTGCAGACTATAATTGACGAAACAGATTGTGCAGCATCAAAAGGACAAAGTACTTTTGCTCCGAATTATAAAGTTGCATTTGTTCCGCTCCCGATACCGCCGATAGGTAAAGTCTATGCCGGTCTTGGGACGATGTCAGCCTACAAGCTTTCATCAGCGGAAAGATATGCTCTTCCGTGCCCGTTTTCCTGGCCCCTTAGGACCATAAACTTGAAGAGATGTCTGCAGGTAATGAGAGCACCGGTGTCAGGTTCGTCAAAGGAACTGGTTCTCATAAATCTCCATCTTGAAGCATATGACGAGGGAGAGGGGAAAATCGCCCAGACCAATATGCTTAAAGAGATAATGCTTAATGAGATCAATAAGGGAAATTATGTGATTGCAGCGGGGGATTTCAACCAGACCTTTTCTAATACTGATACTTCCATGTACCCTTGCCTTGAGGGGATGTGGGAGTCCGGTATCATAGATACCGGGGACTTTGGCAGTGAACTTGATTTTTATTCCGATAACACTGTTCCCACCTGCAGATCTTTGGACAGGGTCCTTATAGATGCTGCAGATAAGGATCCGCAGCATTTCCAGTACTATATGCTGGACGGGTACATAGTTTCATCAAATGTTGAAGTGAAGGAGGTAAAGACACTGGACCTTGGCTTTAAAAACTCAGATCATAATCCTGTGGTTATGAGGTTTGAGCTAAAGGCAGAATGAGAATAATAATCAAATAATGATTGGGGATCAGTTAATAAGTTAATTATTGTTCGGAAACGTTTTTTCGAATATAATTATAAAAGCTATTACTTTTGAAAGGGGTTGGAGTTAATGGTACAGAAAAAGAAAAGAAATGTAATTGTTGGACAGTCGGGAGGCCCTACAGCGGCTATCAATTCCTCACTGGCGGGAGTTTACAGAACTGCACTTGACCGTGGATATCAGAAGGTATACGGAATGATCCATGGTGTGCAGGGGCTTATGGAAGGAAGATATGTGGACCTTTCTGAGCACATTCAGAGCGGTCTTGATATTGAGCTTTTGAAGAGAACACCGTCTGCTTACCTTGGATCCTGCAGATTCAAGCTTCCTGAGATATTTGAGGGAAAAGAAGTTTACGAGAAAATTTTTGATATCTTAAAGAAGCTGGAAATCGACTGCTTTATTTACATCGGCGGAAACGACTCAATGGATACCATAAAGAAGCTTTCGGATTACGCCATTATAAGCGGATCCGATATCAGATTTGTCGGATGTCCTAAGACTATTGATAATGACCTTGCCCTCACAGACCATACTCCTGGTTACGGCTCAGCTGCCAAGTACATCGGAACCTCTGTAAAAGAGATAATTAGAGACAGCTGGTCCCTTGAGACTACAAGCGGACAGGTTATCATTGTTGAAGTAATGGGAAGAAATGCAGGATGGCTCACAGGAGCTACAGCTCTTGCAAAGGGCGAGGACTGTGACGGACCTGATGCTATTTACCTTCCTGAGCTTCCGTTTGACATGGACCTTTTTATCAAGAAGATAAAATCTCTTCTTAAGAGCAAGGCTTCTGTTGTCGTTGCAGTTTCTGAGGGTATCAGAACCAAGGACGGAAAATATGTCAGCGAGCTTGGAAACAGCATTGAGTACGTTGATGCATTCGGACATAAACAGCTTACAGGAACAGCAAGATATCTCTGCGATGTTGTTGCCAAGGAATGCGGCTGTAAGACACGTGCTATCGAGCTTTCAACTCTTCAGAGAGCTGCCAGCCACTGCGCATCCCGTGTGGATATTCTTGAGGCTTATGAAGTTGGTGGTGCTGCAATGAAGGCTGCTGATGAAGGCGACAGCGGCAAGATGGTAGTTATTGAGAGACTTTCAGACGATCCTTATCAGGCTGGAACTGAGGTTAAGGATGTACATAAGATTGCTAATGACGAGCGTACAGTGCCAAGAGAGTGGATCAATAAGGACGGAACATATGTAACAAACGAGTTCATTACTTATGTAAGACCTCTTATTCAGGGCGATGTGGGACCTATCATGGTTGATGGTATTCCAAGACACCTGTACAGACCGGGCTTCCAGGATCTTCTCTGATTATTAAACAAAAAAGTTATTCAAAGTGCGTTTCTTTTTTGGGGCGCACTTTGAATATTTGTATTAAAAGAGACTTTACAGCTAAAATCAGGTGAATGCGTATGATCAAATATAATACCGGAACATTGGTACTGGATACGAATCTGAATGTGGTAGATGTGACTGAAGGGTATCTGGAATATGTTCCAGCCGGAAAAGAGCATTCTTTTTTGGAAAATGTTAAGGCAGAAGATCATCATCTCATACGCGAGATGATGGACACTCTTGCAGATGAAAGCAAAACTGAGGTGTGCTTTAGACTGCTCACAAAAAACGGCGACCATAACTGGGTAACGGCTATGTGCGAGCGTGTGCCGGCAGGTAAGACTTACCATGCAAAAGTATATTTTCAGGATATATCAATTATTGGAAACAGAAACAATACAGACGAAATTGATTTCGGAACAGGCCTTCTTAGCAAGAAGGCAATTACTGACTATGCGAAAGAAAAATGCAAAGATCCAAATAACAGGATCGATCTTTGCATAATTGATATAGATAATTTCAAACAGATAAACGACACCAAGGGGCATGCCTTTGGAGACAAGATTTTAAGAGAAGTCAGCGAGATAATAAGAAGCGTTGTCGGAAATGACGGAAAAGCCGGAAGAATAGGCGGAGATGAGCTTATGCTCGTCATTGAAAATGCTGAGGACAAGTCAAGTCTAAGAAGTTATCTTAAGCCCATCAGAGAAAGTGTTGAGTCTCTTTACAGGGATAAGGACGGATTTCCTATAGTTACCGTATCGATCGGAACAGCCAATTATCCTTTGTACGTCGATAATTATGATGCTTTATTCAACCTTGCAGACAGAATGCTATACAGGGCAAAAAACAGAGGCAAAAACCGTTATGTAATGTATAATCCGGATATTCACGGACAGATCATTGACGGAGTGCTTAAAGAAGAGAACAGAATCGTTCATGACACTACACCTCAGGACAGAATGAAATTGATGCTGGGGGCTATGGAGGGACTTTTCGGAGAATATCAGAGAATTATTTATGATGTTTTCCGTGATATTCTGGCTACTTACGAACTTGATGAAGGATATATTTTTTTGAGCGATCTTTCGAAAAGCTACTACGGTTTCAGAAGAACAGAGGATACTGTGCTGAACAATCAGAACAATGTCAGCAGGATTGTGGAGAATGTGGCTGACATCAGCTATGTCACTACTCCTGATTTTGACAAGCTTTTCAACTCAAACGGAGTCCTTGTTCTTGATACACCCGAAACTCAGCTTTCCGGAGTAAAGCATATACAGAAGATATTCATTGATAAAGGAATCAGTCATGCCTTTTTCTATAAGATGAATATTGACGGTAACAGAGGCTATGTAGTCTTTTATAACACCAGGCTGTTATCGAGAAAATTTCCGCAGCAGGACGTGACTGACTTTACTTATCTTGGAAAAATGATAGAGATTGCTCTCAAAAGCAGGTAAAAAGTAGATTTTTTTGAAAAAAATATTAAAATTTCCTTGTTTTTCGGCTTTTTTGGGTTGTTTGAGGTACAAAATAGTGGTAAAATGGGCAATGTAGTAAAATATTTCTTTTTGGAGGGAAAACTAAATGAACAAGACAGAACTTATCGATGCAATCGCAAAGGAAGCAGGACTTTCTAAGAAGGACGCTGCTGCAGCACTCAACGCTTTCACAGAGACAGTTACTAAGGAGCTCAAGAAGAAGGGTAAGGTTCAGCTTGTTGGCTTCGGTACATTCGAGACAACAAAGAGAGCTGCTAGAACAGGTAAGAATCCTCAGACTGGCGCTGCTATCAAGATTCCTGCATCTGTAGCACCTAAGTTCAAGGCTGGTAAGGCTCTTAAGGATCTTGTAAACAAGAAATAATTTTTACAAAAATAAGGATAAAGGCTATGCTTCTAAACAGAGGCATAGCTTTTTTTCTTACTTGTTACAGTTCAGACACTAGCTTGACGCACAAGCCTAACGATTAAAAATCACATATTAAAATTGTCTCAAACCCAGAAAAAATCTTACTTTTTCTGGGTTTTTCTATTGTATTTTACATTGTTATGGTATATAATATAAACGTAACGATGCATCTTTGAAAGGAGCACGCCATGGGCATAATTAAGCAGTTAGACAAGCGAACCGGTATCACTTACGTGTATGAATCCAAGGCATACTGGGACAAAGAAAAAAAGCAGAGTCGGGCAAAAAGAACACTGATTGGCAGGATTGACCCAGAAACTGGTGAAGTAGTCCCAACTGATGGGAGACACAGAAATACCGTAAACACCGAAGAAAAAGAACCCGACTACAAAAAGCTATACGAAAAGCTTCAAAAGAAATACGAAGCACAGGAAGTACTTATCAAATCTCTTAAGGCAGAAATAAAACAGTTAAAGGCAAAGTAATCACTTCATGAACAACTACCAGTATGAATTCATCACAACTCTACAGTACCGCGTCAAGAATCTTCAGGCACAGGTTGACGCCTTCAAGAACGGATCAAAGTATCTGCAGATGGATGCTCAGTACAAGAGTATGCTTCATACTGAAGAATGCCGAATACACAAACTTGAAGTTGAGCTGTCCAAGGCTCACGCACAGACTATAGATGTCAGAAACAAATGGTGGGACACCATTGAAGATGTCTATAAAGACCATCAGAAAGAAATCGCTGCTAAGGATGCCAGGATCAGAGCGCTCGAGAAGCGCATCATCCTGGTTGAGCAGCAGCGCGATGCTGCCCTGGACAAGGTTGCCGAACAAAGGCGTGAATTATATGAAGTAAAAACTGAGCTTGAAGAAGAAAAGGGCAAGAATCTTAAACTGACGGCTCAGATCAACAGAGATTACGAGAACTCTTCTAAACCATCTTCCCAGTCTCCCAATCACAAGAAAATATCCAACAGCAGAGAAAAAAGTGGCAGACGTCCAGGCGGCCAGCTGGGGCACAAAGGCCATGGTCGCAAAAAGCAGGCTGTATCAGAGCCTGTTATTATGCTGCCTCCACCAGAAGAAGTACTTGAGGATTCTGACTTCAAGAAAACTGGAAAAGTCATCCGCAAACAGATGATAAATCTGAGGTTTTTCCTGGATGTTAACGAATACGCTGCTGAAGTCTATTATAATTCAAAGACGGGCGAAAGATGCCACGCACAGTTTCCTGAAGGATATGTCAATGACGTAAACTATGGCGGCAGTGTCAAAGCACTTGCATTCATCCTTAATAATGAATGCTGTGTTTCTATAGACAAGACCATAAAGCTTATTTCAGATCTCACTGACGGAAAACTTAGCATTTCAAAAGGCATGGTCAATGGTCTCTCCAAAGAATTCTCCATGAAAACGGATAAGGAAAAGAAAGAGCTTTTTGCATCACTGATGCAGAAGCCTGTACTCCATACAGATAACACCAATGCCAGAAGCAATGGAAGCAGCCGATTTGTATTTATTGTTGCTGCTCCGGATGGGACCGCCCAGTATTACTTCAGGGAAAACAAAGGCCATGCAGGAATAAAAGATACCCCTGTCGACCTTAACCAGTCAGCGATATTTATACATGACCATGACACCACCTTTTATAATTATGGCAGTGGCCATCAGGAATGTATCGCTCATATCCTGAGATACTGCAAGGACAGCATACAGAATGAACCTGACCGGAAATGGAATAAGAAGATGTATAAACTTCTGCGGGAAATGGTTCATTACCGGAACGGTATTGATGAAACCACGGGATTTGATGAAAAAACTGTCATGGCATTTGAAGAAAGATATGACAGCATCCTGGAAGAAGCCCGAGAAGAATACGAATACATTCCACCCAGTAAATACTATAGAGAAGGCTATAACTTATACAGACGTATGAAGAAGTATAGGTCCAGCCATCTGCTATTTTTACATGATATAAGAGTTCCGCACAACAATAACATGGCGGAACGCCTTTTGCGTGCCTATAAACGCAAGCAGCATCAAGTCATGAGTTTCCGCTCGGATGCGAGCATTGATTACCTTTGTCAGAGCATGAGCATGCTTCTATCATTAAGGCGGGATTCAAAATCCAGTGTATATGACAGCGTATCGAAGATCTTCGATAGACAAAAGGCCGGTAGATCGACTTGATGAATCAAGTGTAGTCTACCGGTCTTCTTATCTCAAGATAGGGTCTGAACTGTAACTCTTACTTAAAACAGCTCTGTATAAATAATTGAAATTATTGATATTTCGTCGCTGATTTTGTATTATTAAGGTAATACCGTATCTGTATTTTACGGATATCAAATTTACATAATGGATAAGGCAGGTCTTGCTATGACATTTGAAAGAAGCTTTGAAAACTTTGTTCAAATATTGTCTGAAGAGGAGGTTACACCGGAAATAACGCCCAGTGCTTTGGCGGATATATCCAAGGAATATTCATTAAAATCTTTAGTGGCAATTGTTTCCGAGCTGGATGAATCCGATGATTCAAAATATGAGGATATTACAATTCCGCTTTTTGGGCCTTTGCCGGGAAAAGAGCAGCCTGCATATTTATTCAAACATGTTTTGGCCAATAAAAAGAATATAACATATTATATTTATCTAAAAGAGGATAGAAGCTGGTCCGAAGAGGAGTACAAGAGCTTTGCCATGCTCATGGATATACTTATTATCCATGTTGAGAGATATCTTCTTGGCAAAGCAGTAAAAGAAAGTGCTCTGACCCAGTATCTTACAGGTCTTCCTAATTCAGGAGGATACATTTCCTATGTGGCAAAGCTCATGGAAACAAACCAGATCATGAACTTTGATGCATTCTATTTTAACCTGAAAAATTACGGTCTTATAAGCAGAAGATATGGCCTTGCGCAGGGCGATGAGATAATGAAGCGCTATGCCAAAAAACTAAGTGCCTTCATCGACAAAGATGAGATGATTGCCCATTTTGGAGGAGATAACTACACTGCCCTTATAAAGAAGAGCAGAACCAGGGAATTCCTTAAATATATCTCATCCATTAAGGTTTATGCTGAAAAAAATGGCAGAAAGGACGAAATTAGTATAGCTGCCGTAACAGGTGTCTATGCGATAGATGAATCCTTGAAGGAACCGGGGCAGATTATATCGAGAGCCGGAATGGCGTGTAATTATGCAAAAAATATTGCAAATAAGCCTTATGTATTTGTAAACAAGGCAATGAGCACAAGAATATACAGGCAGAAGCAAATTGAGGATCACTACGAGGAAGCTTTAAAAAACGACGAGTTCAGGATATATATT
Source organism: Butyrivibrio sp. (assembly GCA_015056585.1). Classification (GTDB taxonomy): domain Bacteria; phylum Bacillota; class Clostridia; order Lachnospirales; family Lachnospiraceae; genus Butyrivibrio. Next base: position 29,441 of record SVFZ01000073.1, read on the forward strand.
CAGCCTAAAGTAGATATTAACACCGGAGAGATCGTAGGAGCTGAATCACTGGCCAGATGGTTCTGCAACGGAGTTGTATTATATCCCACCGAGTTCGTTCCGATCCTTGAACAGGAGGGGATGGTTGCGTCCCTCGATCTTTATGTCCTAAAAAAGAGCTGCGGCTTCATAAAGGACTGGATTTCAAAGGGAATAAAGCCGGTGCAGGTCTCTGTCAATTTTTCAAGAAAAGACTTAAGTTACAAGGATCTGGCAAAAGAAGTTGTGGATATAATTGATGATAGCGGAATCGAGAGAAATCTTATTCAGATTGAGGTGACAGAAACAGCCAGCGAGGATGAGAGACTTCTTATGACTGCTTTTCTTAAGAAACTTAGAGAAGATGGTGTTCAGACAGCGATAGATGATTTTGGAACCGGTTATTCATCTCTTTCCAATCTGAGAGATTTTCCTGTCTCTGTGATCAAAATCGACAGATCATTTATCAACAATGATGTGATGAGTACCAATGACGAGATTGTTCTCAGGAACATTATCAATATGGCCAGAGAGCTGGGAATAGAAGTTTTGACAGAGGGTGTTGAAAGACCGGATCAGGTAGAACTTTTAAAAGGTGTTGGCTGCAAATTTGCGCAAGGATTCCTTTATGATAACCCGATGCCGGAGAAAGAATTTGAGAAACGATTAATCAAGAAAACGTATACGGAATAAGGTAATGTAAGCGCTTTCGCGGAAACTAATAAATTAAATTTTATAATTTTTTTATAATTTAATTCTTCACATTAGTAGATTAAAGTGGTATCCTTATCTCTGTCGTCGGTAGTACCTGCGGCTTATGAGAGAGGGAAAAAATATGAAAAAAGATGTAAAGGTTTCACTTGGGTGCAAATCCCAGATCGTTCAGTTCATTAACATGAACTCGAAGTCGTCCTGTGAAATCGACGTACAGGACGGTCACAGCTACATTGACGGAAAGTCAATTGTTGGACTATTATCACTTAATTTATTCAAACCGCTGGATGTTACAGTAATTGGTGATGACACCAAGATCTCTGATCTTATCAGCAATTACAATTCACATCAGCTTTTGATCAGCTAATTAAAAGGTAATAAGTGTAAAAAAAGAGACTCGATGTGAGTCTCTTTTTTTATGGTGATTATCTCTGTATGCCAATCAGTCTATTCTCTGTTTTCCCCAGAAGAAAAGTGCTACGGTTCCGGGGCCGGTGTGGCTTCCGATTGTGGTTCCTATGCTGAAAATCTTGACTCTTCCCTTAAGCTTTGGGAATCTTGCTTCGATCATATCTGCTACAGCTCTTGCATCATCGTAACAGTCCGAATTGGAGATGAAGCATTCACCGTCATAGTCTGTACCGTTTTTGGCAAGCTCTGCCATTTTTTCTACCTGAGCTTTCATAACAGCGCTTTTACCGCGAACCTTGGCGCGAACAATAAGATGTCCCTGATAATCAACGTTCATCAGAGGGCAGATGTTAAGAACATTTCCAATTGCCCCTGCCACTTTGGATACTCGTCCGCCTCTTACAAGATACTTAAGGTCGGAAACAAAGAACCAATGCTGACATTCAAGTCTGTGCTCAATTACCCATGAATAGATTTCATCGATATCCTTGCCCTCATCGCGAAGGTCTGCAAGTTTGTCCATAAGAAGACCATATCCTGCTGATGCGGCAAGTGAATCAACCACATAAAGCTTTCTTTCAGGATATTTTTCCTTGAGCTGATCCCTGGCGATAGTAGCTGAATTTAAAGTGCCTGAAATTCCTGAGCTTAAGGACAGATGGATGATGTCTTTGCCCTCTTTAAGAAACTGCTCAAAATACTCTATATATTCTCCGACACTGATCTGTGAAGTCTTGGTCATGGAACCTGCGGCCATTCTGGAATAGAACTCCTTAAAAGGAATAGATTGACCCAGATCATCCATATAACTTACTCCGTCTATTTCAAAATGGAAGCAGACGTATTTTATATCTCTTTTGTTGAAGTGTTGCTGATCCAGATCTGCAGTGGAGCAGCAGCTAAGAATATAATTACTCATCTTGATCCTCTCTTTTCTTATTTCTCTAACAATAAATAATACATTAAATAAAAACATGTATCAAATGGAATTTTAGAGCTTTTTTCTCAAAAAAATATCGTTAATTTCTAGTCATTGCCGTTAAAATGTTGACATTGTGAATTTTCTTACGGTAAAATCTGGAATTGTTTGAATTGTCTGAAAACACCGTCATAATTTGCGAGTAGGTTGACAAAAGCCTGGGCGGATGATATATTAATTATACAATCACATTGTAGATAAAACCTATGTAGTCCAAGTGGCTTATGCTTCACGGAAGACGAGCGAAGGTTTTCGGAGCGGCTGACATTTACAGCAAGGGTGGCGATGCTTCACCGGAGCCCGGGAATGTCAAGGAGTCGCTAAAGGAGTGTGATGAATATAAATAACAGTAGCTTGAAGAGGTAGCTACAGAAAGTTGAGGATTAGTCCCTTGGAAAAACATCATTAAGAACGGGTGTTCATTGAATCAATGGATGCCCGTTTTTAATTTGCTTATAATTGCTTATAAACCATATCTGAAAGAATAAGATTGAATAAAAGAAATATACTCTTGACTTTTTATAAATCGGAAAATAAAATTAGTGAATATAAATATTTGATACGATGACGGTGTGGGGCTTGCCCCGACAAGATCCGCTAAAGCCTTAAAGAGAATTGGAGTCACTGGCTGAGAGCTCCACAGGAAAAGCTGATCCGAAATTTCGCACCAGAGTATTTCAGGTGAAGGCTTTTTAACATGTATTATTTATGTTGCAGGTTTAGCTGGTAGTCTGAAACGTCAATCCACGTTACGGATTTAATGAGTGTCTGCTTTGTCAGGAACTTGGGTGGTACCGCGGTTTATTCGTCCCATAGCGTAAATGCTATGGGATTTTTTTTGCGCGTGAAGCAGAGCCATGCGAACGAGGAAACGCGAAGCGTTTTCGAGTCTGCTTCACGTGCAACACACACAATTAGGAGGAAGGAAATTTGGAAAACAGCGCATTACATCAGAAAATTGAAGCTATTCGAGAAGAAATCAAGTCTAATGTAGACAAACTCGACAGCTCAAAGCTTGTCTATGAGATGAGAAAGAGCTTCATGGATAACAAAACAGGTAAAGTCAGCGCTCTTATGAAGGAGATGAAGAACATACCGGCTGAGGAGAGAGCTGATTTTGGTAAGAGTGTAAATGAGCTTAAGCAGTGGGCTCTTGAACAGTTTGATGAACTGGACAAGAAGATGAAGGCCAAAGAACTGCAGATGCGATATGAGAGCGAGAAGCAGGATGTAACAGAACCTGCCAAGATTCGTTACACAGGTAATCTTCATCCGGTAACACAGATGAAGGAAACTCTTATTGATATATTTGCCGGAATGGGCTTTGAGATATATGAAGGCGCTGAGATAGAAAACGACTATTACAATTTCACTGCTCTTAATACTCCTAAGGATCATCCTGCCAGAGATATGCAGGATACATTCTATCTGAGCCCTGAGTTCCTCTTAAGAACACAGACATCAGCAGGTCAGATCCATGTTATGGAGAACAAGAAACCGCCTATCAAGATATTATCACCGGGCAGAGTTTTCCGTTCCGATGACGATGCTACACATTCACCTATGTTCTGGCAGATGGAAGGTCTTGTGGTTGATAAGAACATCACTCTCTGCGACCTTAAGGGAGCGCTTGAACTCTTTGCCCAGAAGATCTTCGGTGAGGGAACTACAACAAGACTTCGTCCTTCATACTTCCCATTCACAGAGCCTTCTGTAGAGGTTGACTGCAGCTGTTTTGCCTGCGGTGGAAAGGGATGCAGCCTCTGTAAGGGTACCGGCTGGATCGAGGTACTTGGTGCAGGTGTTGTTAACAAGAAGGTTTTGGAGAACTGCGGAATTGATTCTGAAGAGTATAGCGGATTTGCTTTTGGTATCGGTATTGAGCGTGCAACAATGCTTAAATACGGCATCAACAACATCAAGCTTATGTATGAGTCAGACCTTGATGTTCTGGGGCAGATCGATCACTACGAATAAATCGGGAGGAAGATAAAAATGTTAGTACCTTTAAGTTGGCTTAAAGATTTTGTTGATATAGATATGGAACCCAAGGAACTGGAGAAAAAGCTCTTTGACTGTGGATTTGAAGTTGAGGAGTGCTGGGAAGTGGGAAAAGACATCTCTAATGTAGTAGTTGGAGAAGTACTTACCTGTGAGCCTATTCCGGAGACACATCTTCATGTGTGCACTGTAAATGCCGGTGAGCACGGCTGTTTCCAGGTGTGCTGCGGCGCAGATAACGTAAAGGCAGGCGGCAAGTATCCCCTTGCTCTTGTTGGCGCTACAGTAATTGAGACTGAGAAGGACCATGTGACAGTTATCGGCGTGGCAACAATCAAGAAGGGTAAGCTTCGCGGTTATGATTCAGAGGGTATGCTCTGCTCAGGCGTTGAGCTTGGAGTATCAGAGGATATGTATCCCGGTGCAGGTTACAACGGACTTCTTGTTTTCCCTGAGGATACAGAGGTCGGTATTGATGTAAAGCCTCTTCTTGGCCTTGATGACTGGATCTTTGATGTTTCGATCACAGCAAACAGACCTGACTGTCAGAGTATCTACGGACTTGCAAGAGAGGTTGCGGCTGCTCTTGATAAGCCATTGAAAGAGATTGACTTAAGCTACACAGAGACTGATGTGGAAAATGAAGGCTTTAGCGTAACTGTTGAAGATCCGGATCTTTGCCCAAGATACATCGGCCACTATGTATATGATGTCAAGCTGGGTGAGAGCCCTCTCTGGATGAAGAGAAGACTTGCTATGGTGGGCAACAACGCCATCAACAATATTGTTGATATCACAAACTATATTATGAGAGAGCTTGGACAGCCAATGCATGCTTTCGACGGCAACTTCCTTGAGGACAACAAGATCGTTGTAAGACGTGCAAAAGAGGGTGAGAAAATTGTAACTCTCGATGAGAACGAGTTCGAGCTTACTACAGACAACCTTGTAATCTGTGACGGCAAGAAGCCTGTAGCTCTTGCAGGTATCATGGGCGGTCTTAACTCTGAGATCCGTGATACCACAACAACAGTTACTTTCGAGGCTGCCAAGTTTATGCGTGACAATATCCGTAAGAGCTCAAGAGCACTGGGACAGTCATCCGATTCATCAGCTGCTTTCGCAAAGGGCGTTTACGAATATACAACTGTTATCGCTATGAAGAGAGCACTTCATCTTATTGAGCAGCTGGGTGCAGGTAAGGTTTCCAAGACTCATGTGGATGTCAATACCGGCAACAGCCTTGAGAAGAAGGAAATGAAGGCTTCCATCAAGAAGGTTAACGGTGTTCTTGGTATTGAGATTCCTGAGAATGAGATAAAGAGAATTCTTACAAACCTCAATTTTGAGCCTGTTATAAATGGTGATGAGCTTACAATCAAGATTCCTGCTTATCGTGAGGATATGGAGGACTATCCTGATATTTCCGAAGAACTTATCCGTATGTACGGTTATGAGCATGTTAAGCCTACATTCCTTACAAATGCCGGCGTTACAATGGGTGGCAGAAATGTAAAGCAGAAGACTGAGCTTAGAATTAAGAGAGCGCTTTGCGCACAGGGCGCTTTTGAGTGTATGCATTACTCATTCTTCTCACCAAGCGATCTCGACCTTATGAGATTTGCTCAGGATGCAGCAGAGAGAAATGTTATCAGAATTCTCAATCCTATAAATGAAGAGCTTTCTGTTATGAGATCTACTCTGGCTGCTCAGATGATCCATGCAATTGCAAGGAATCAGAAGAAGGGTAGACTTGAAGGAAGATTATTTGAGCTTGCAAACAGATTTGTTCCAAAGTCACTTCCTCTTACAGAGTATCCTGAAGAGAAGGCTACTCTCTGCATCGGTATTTTCGGTGATGGCGAGGACATCTTCACACTAAAGGGACTTGCCGAGAACGTTGCTTTGGCTCTGCACTTAAGCTTTAGGTATGAGCCTGTAACAAAGTCTTTCTTACATCCTTACAGAGCAGCTAAGATTACCTGCGAGGGAGAAGAGATCGGATATCTCGGACAGATCACCTACGAGATTCAGGATGATACAGATATGAGAGTTCCTGCATATATTTGCGAAATTGATCTCTCTGTGCTTGAGAAGTGGTATGGCAAGACACCAAACTACGAGCCACTTCCAAAGTTCCCTGTTGTTAAGCGTGACCTTGCTCTTATCATGGACAAGACAGTTACCTGCGGTGAAGTTGAGGACGCAATCTACGGTGCCTGCAAGTATGTAACTGATGTACACCTCTTTGACGTATACGAGGGAGTTCCTATTCCTCCTACAAAGAAGAGCATGGCATTTACCATAACCTTCACTCCAAAGGAAGAAGAGCTTACGGATGATGCTATAAACGGATATGTTGATAAGATGCTCAGAAAGCTTTCTTTCACAATGGGTATCGAGATCAGATCCTGATTTATGTCTGAAAAAAAGAACATGATTGCCTTAGAGGGCTAAGCTAATAACTTATCTCCCTGCCACTATATTGGTGACAGGGAGATTTTTATGTTATCATAAAGGGTAGATGTTATCGGACGGTCAAAAAATAATCCCCAGACAACTTAATACTTAGCTATTTGCTCAGAAGCAGACTTTTTGAAGAAAACGGAGAATATCATGTTAAAAAAGAAATTGTTCCGCGAAAAGATAAAAGAAGCGATAAGTTCAGTTATGCCTATAGTCATTATTGTTGCAGTGCTTGCTTTTTTGGCGGCGCCGATCGCAACGGATGTTATGCTGTCATTTGTGGTTGGAAGCATACTGCTGATAATAGGCCTTGGACTTTTCATGTATGGATCCGACAACTCAATGGTGGTTATCGGAAATCAACTTGGGAGCGTACTTACAAAATCCAGAAATCTTGTATTGATCATATGTGTCAGCTTCATAATTGGAGTGATCATTACCATGGCTGAACCTGATCTGCAGGTTCTGTCAGGAAATGTGGCACATATCAATTCCTTTGTACTGGTACTTACGGTATCTATTGGCGTTGGTTTGTTTCTGGTTTTGTGCATGCTTAGAATTCTGTTTGGTATACAGCTGCGGATTTTACTATGGCTTTTTTATGCAGCTGTATTTGTGCTGGCTTTTGCTGCAGATCCGGATTACATTAGCGTCGCTTTTGATTCCGGCGGAGTTACCACAGGACCGATGACAGCCCCTTTTATCATTGCGCTGGGAGTCGGAGTTGCTGCCATCAGAAGTGATAAAAATGCTGAATCAGACAGCTTTGGTCTTGTGGCATTATGTTCTATAGGACCTATTTTGTCAGTACTTATTTTGGGATTTTTTTATCCGAGCGAGTCTTCTGAAATTGCCGCAGATATTGCCGGCAGCTATTCCGACACGGTAAAACTTGGATTTGCATATATTAAATCCATTCCTACGTATGCAAAAGAAGTAGCAGTGTCTCTTTTGCCTATACTGCTCATATTTCTGGCATTTCAGGTACTGGCATTTCACTTAAATCGCGAATCAGTTGAAAGAATCCTTTTCGGTATGCTTTTTACATATATAGGGCTTGTGATTTTCCTTATAGGCGTAAATGTAGGCTTTTCTTCTTTGGGACTTATCCTGGGGCAGACACTTACAAGTGGCTGGACCAAATATTTACTGATACCGATATACGCCATGATAGGCTGGTTTGTTGTATCGGCTGAACCTGCTGTACACACTCTTACCAAGCAGGTAGAGGAAATAAGCGCAGGAGCTGTGACAAGCAATGAGATGCTGCGAAGTCTGCAGGTGGCTATATCTTTTGCTATGGCGCTGTCCATGATCAGAGTCCTGACGGGAATAAGCATTTTATGGCTTGTGGTGCCGGGATATTTAATCGCACTGATCATGTCATTCTTTGTTCCTTCAATCTTTACGGCAATTGCTTTTGATTCGGGTGGTGTGGCATCAGGACCTATGTCGGCCACGTTTATGCTTCCCTTTGCAATAGGTGTGTGCAAGGCTGTTGGCGGAAACATATTGACCGATGCATTTGGCACGGTGGCACTTGTTGCAATGATGCCGCTTATCACAGTGCAGATAATGGGACTTAGGTATGTTTATTCAGAGAAGCATGGTGCAGAGACTGCGCTGGAGCAATACTCTGATACCGACATAATCGAGCTTTGGGAGGTGGAGTGATGGACATTGGATTGATGATCACAATACTGGACAGAGTAGAGCTGTACGATGTCATGAAGTTTTATGAAAAAAACAATATAACTCCGGTTATAACCATGCTGGGAAGAGGTACGGCTACACAGAAACAGCTCAGGATCCTCGGACTTGATAATATGCAAAAGGCCCTGATTGCAGGCGTGATAGCAGGAAGTGAAAAACATGATTTCTTTTCTAAGGCAAAGAGAGAGCTGATGATAGATATTCCGGGAAACGGAGTCATGATGTCTGTTCCGCTCAAAAGTGTCAGCGGCGGAAAAACACTGTCATATATTTCGAATGAAAGAAAACCTGACAAGGAGGTTCCTAAGATGGAATTTAAGCACGAACTGATAGTTGTTGTCGCTAATAGCGGATACACGGATGATGTGATGGACGTGGCAAGAGAAGCAGGAGCCGGAGGCGGAACCGTTATTCATGCAAAGGGAACAGGCGCCAAGCTCGCAAACAAGTTTTTTGGAGTTTCTCTTGCTGAAGAAAAAGAGGTTATGCTTATCGCAGAATCATGTACCAAAAAGAGTGTGATCATGAAATCGATAGCTGAAAAGGTGGGACCTTCTACACCGGCAGGAGCTATATGTTTTTCTCTTCCAATATCGGAAATTGCGGGAATCAGAATGTTGGAGGACTGAATAAGCTGATTATTCACTGGAAAAATAAATCGTGTTATGATAAAACAGTATGTGTACTACAGTTGCACAAGTCATTGGATATTTGATCTTAAAATCTAAAATAACTAACTGTGATACGGACAGATCGTTATGAAAGGAGTTTTTTATCTATGAATAGAAAGAATGTATGGACAACCTACAATGCTACTCAGCTCAAGGCTGTCGACAAGTTTGGAGAGGATTACAAGAACTTCCTTGACAATTCCAAGACTGAGAGAGAAGCAATCGATACAATCGTAAATGATATCGAGGCTGCAGGCTACAGAGAGCTTAATACTCTCATCGGAACTAAGACTAAGCTTAAGAAGGGCGACAAGGTTTATTCAGTTTGGATGAACAAGTCAATCGCTATTTTCCAGATTGGCTCAGAGCCACTTGAGCAGGGACTTAATATTCTCGGTGCTCACATCGATTCTCCAAGAATGGACGTTAAGCAGAATCCACTTTATGAGGACAGCGGTTTTGCTTATCTTGATACTCACTACTATGGCGGTATCAAGAAGTATCAGTTCGTTGCAAGACCACTTGCTATCCACGGCGTTTTTGCCAAGAAGGACGGCACAATTGTACAGCTTAACGTAGGTGAGGATGAGGACGATCCTGTATTCTTCATTTCAGATCTTCTTATCCACCTTGCACAGGATCAGCTTTCCAAGAAGGCTGCAACTGTAATCGAAGGTGAGGCTCTTGACCTTATCGTTGGCCACAGACCTTTCGTTATCGAGAGCAAGGAAAAAGAGAAGGCTGAAAAGACAAACAGCAAATATACAGCCGGACAGAAGTATGCCATCGAAGCTGAGAAGGCTGAGAAGGCAGAGAGCGGAAAGGTTTCAGGAGCAGTTCGCCGCGGAGTTCTGGCACTCCTTCATGACCTTTACGGAATCGAGGAAGAGGACTTTATTTCTGCAGAGCTTGAGATTGTTCCTGCAGGAAAGGCAAGAGATGCTGGCTTTGACAGATCAATGATCATGGGTTATGGACATGACGACAGAGTATGTGCATACCCTTCAATGCGCGCTATTTTAGAGGCCAAGAACTTAAAGAGAACAGCATGCTGTATCCTTGTTGATAAAGAGGAAATCGGCAGCGTTGGTGCTACAGGTATGCAGAGCAGATTCTTTGAGAACGCTGTTGCAGAACTTATGAACCTTACAAAGGAAGGCTTTAATGACCTTGCCCTCAGAAGATGTCTTGCAAATTCCTGCATGCTTTCTTCTGACGTAAGTGCCGGCTTTGATCCTACATATGCAGCATCATTTGAGAGAAAGAATGCATCATTCCTTGGAGAAGGCCTTGTATTCAACAAGTTTACCGGCTCAAGAGGAAAGTCAGGATCTAACGATGCAAATGCAGAGTACATCGCTGAGATCAGACGTGCACTCGATAAGGATGGCATCGTTTATCAAACAGCAGAGCTTGGTAAGGTTGACGTTGGCGGCGGCGGAACAATCGCTTACATCCTCGCACTTTACGGCATGAACGTAATCGACGCAGGTGTTGCGGTTCTGAACATGCACGCTCCGTTTGAAGTAATCGATAAGGCTGACCTTTATGAGGCTTATCGCGGATATATCTCATTCCTTCAGAATGTAGACTTCCGCAATCAGTAATAAAAACTGTATCAAAGTTTCAAAATTGTATTGACAATTTGAAATTATGGTGCAAGAATGATTTAAGTCAGTTAGCTACAGACTGACAAATATTAAAGAAAGCGAGGTAAAGAGTTATGACATTATTTGTGGCGGCAAGAAAACTATTTAATACTCATTTTATTACTTTACCTCGGGATCATGTATTCAGATAAGGTGGCTTTTGTCGCGCGTTTTTTAATCTGAATATTTGTTTGTGCAGGGTTATCCCCGGGTAGAGATAAGCATACTTCTACCCGGGGATTTTTTGTGTAGAGCACCTGGTGAGGTTTTTTCGAACCTGGTGCGAACCACATCTTTTCACTTAACGAGGTTCTTTCGAGTTTAGTGAAGAAGATGCTGCCAACAGATATCCCGGGAACTAGTTTTTAAGGCTTGAAAGGAGGAGATATTTTTGAACACATTAGGCAGCTATATCAAAAAGCACCTGGCTACATACACTATGGCCATCGTATTTATGCTTTTTGCAATTGCTCTGGATATGCTGTATCCAAAGATTACTGAAGTGATAGTAAATGAAGTTATTGTTGCAAGAGATTTCAGGAGGTTGTCTCTGTTTCTTCTGGCGATACTTCTTATTGGCGTTGGACGCAGTGTTTTTGGATACTTTAAAGAATTTACATTTGACAGAAACTGTATAACAATCGGTACCGAGATGAGAAAGGACCTTTTTGATCACATACAGAGCCTTTCACTGGACTATTTCGATGATGCAAATACCGGTGAGCTTATGGCAAGAGTTAAGGATGACATCGACAAGGTGTACCAGATGGTGGGTATGCAGGCGATGCTTGGCCTGGAGGTAATCCTGAATGTGGTACTGGTACTGTATTTCATGGTTACGATCAATCCGCTTCTTACGCTGCTTCCTGTGGCATGCATGGCTATCTGCGGAAGTGCAGCCATCATCATGGAAAAGAAGCTTGATAAGGTTTACGACGACATAAGTGAGGAAAATGCGCTTCTCACAACCATTGCTGAGGAGAATCTTGCGGGAGTAAGGACTGTTAAGGCTTTTGCAAGAGAGCAGATGGAGATTGAGAAATTCAGAAAGCACAATGAGAAGTACTACAACCTCAACATGAAGGAGGCAAGTACCATCATTAAGTTTTATCCGGTTTTCCAGCTGGCAGCAATGTTTCTTCCTGTGGCATGTGCTGTGCTGGGTGGAATTTCAGTTATCAGAGGGAACATGACCCTTGGTTCACTTACCGCATACATCATCTACAGCCGCAACTGTACATGGCCAATGGAGGAAATCGGCTGGATCACAAACGGTTTTTCCAGTTCCATTGCTTCACTTAAGAAGATCAAAAAGATCTATGAAGAGCACTCTACACTTGCTGTTAATGAGACTCCGAAACAGGTTGGGCATATTGACGGAGCTGTGGAGTTTGATCATGTTTCCATGAGCTTTGGGGAAAAGAAGGTGCTTGATGACATAAGCTTTAGCCTTCAGCCCGGTAAGACTCTCGGCATCATGGGTGAGACAGGGTCAGGAAAGTCAACCATCATAAATCTTTTGCAGAGGTTCTATGATCCCACAAACGGCACAGTAAAGATTGATGGTGCCAATATAAAAGATATGGACATCAGTCAGGTCAGGAGCGCATCAGCTGTTGTAATGCAGGATTCATTTCTTTTTTCTGACTCCATCGAAGAAAACATTAAGATGGGCAGAAGAGATGAGATGACAATGCCTGAGATCGAGGATGCAGCAAGGATTGCACAGGCAGATGGGTTTATCAAAAAACTCGAGCAGTCCTACGAGACTGTTATAGGTGAAAGAGGCGTGGGACTTTCCGGCGGTCAGAAGCAGAGAATCAGCATCGCAAGAGCTGTCTCCAAGAAAGCGCCGATTCTGGTGCTGGACGATTCAACTTCAGCTCTTGATATGGAGACTGAGGCTGAAATTCAAAAGACGCTTGATACTATTACGGGTGTTACCAGACTTATTGTTGCTCACAGGATTTCAGCAGTAAGAAATGCAGATGAGATCATTTTCCTTAAGGACGGTCACATCGCAGAGAGAGGTACACACCAGCAGTTACTTGATAAGAGAGGACTTTACTACGACACTTATGTGGCACAGTACGGTCCTATTGAAAGAAGGAAGGTGAGTTAATTTGGCTAATTCATTTCGTGAAGACGAGAACCTGCAGCATACGGACATGAAGAAAGTCTTCCTCCGAATGATGGGCTATTTAAAACCTCATATTGGGGAGATCATACCGGTTCTTATATCCCTTGCCATATGCGTAGGGATAAACCTGGTAAGTCCGCTGTTTATGGAATATGCAATTGATGTTCATGTTGCAAATAAAAATATAAAAGGACTGCTCTTTGTGGCAGGAATAATAGTTGTTTTAGGTATTATCTACGCAGGATTTGTAAGGCTTCGAATTTATCTGATGAACAAGGTTGCCAACAAGGTGCTTCTCGATATCAGGCAGGAACTTTACGAACATGTGCAGACTCTGTCTTTTAACTTTTTTGACAACAGACCCACAGGTAAGATTCTTGCAAGAATTATCGGTGATGTTAATTCGTTAAAAGAAGTTATGGCAAACACCATCACAAACCTTATACCGAATTTCATAACGGTATTCGGTGTAGTGTTCATCATGATGGTAAAGGACTTCAGACTTGCCATCGGAACTTTGTGTTCACTTCCTATATTGGTCATCAGCATCTGGTGGATCAGGGGAAAGACACATAAAAGCTGGCAGGATGTGAGAAAGAAGGCATCAAACCTTAATGCCTA
>SVFZ01000074.1 GCA_015056585.1 Butyrivibrio sp.
TGAGATTGGTGATTTCATGAAGAATTACGCCGCTTACCTCTGCGGGCGCATGAACAGCGAGCTCATTTCTGCAGAGACAGATGTCGATCACATGCATCTGGTGATCTCCATGCCACCTGATGTTGCTCCTGTGAAGCTCATCAACTCGTTAAAATCGCAATTATCCAAGGAAGTGAGAAATACATATAGAATGCACGTAGAGAAATACCTCTGGGAAGATTCACCCTTCTGGAGTGCAAGTTACTTTTGTGCAACAACCGGAAGTGTTTCGCTTGATACCGTTAAGAAATACATTGACAATCAACGAACAGAAGAACACAAACGCAAATACATTAAGACAGGGAAATACAAAAAGAAAAGTTAGTGCAATCCATCCCACAACCGATTTCATCGGAAGGGGTTTTCTCGCACATTGTTATAATGTCTTGGAAACAGAGCGCACTTAAGTTAAAATGTGAATAATACTTTTAAGACAGGAATATGTATTATGCCATGCATTTCGCCGGAAAGCAGTCGGCATAATAACGTGACAGCAGGAGGTGCTAACCAATGATCCAGGACATTCAGCCACATTTTTTAGACAATCATTTTGACCCTGGTGCCAAGCTCAGTGCGGACGCCAGGGTCATTATTATACGCGATAACAGGTATCTGGTAAAAGAGGATGCTTTAAATTCGGGAAATCTTGAATTCCCCAAAGCAACCGATCTCCACATAGCGACTGATCCAGGCGAAGCATCTCCTTCAAATGAAGTTTATGATGAGGAAGACTTTGCATTTATCTTCAGAATAGGTGACGAGAGCTTCTTTTTATCAATCTGCTATGATGAGGAAAAAGAGTACAAAATCCCGGGCTATATTTTCACCGAGCTTAATGCCATCAGAGGAAAAGAACTCTCTCCCAAGCACAATGTCTTTGCAGCATTCACAGCTTATCATTTGAACACCTGGTATTCCACATCAGTATATTGCGGAAAATGCGGAACCAGGAATATCAATGATACAAAGGAAAGAGCAAGACGCTGCCCTCACTGTGGAAATGTCACATATCCAAGGATAAATCCTGCAGTTATCATAGGTATCACAGATAAAGCTACTAACAAGATCATTCTTACAAAATACAACAGAGGATATGCAAACTTTGCCCTTGTTGCCGGCTTTACCGAGATCGGAGAAACCATGGAAGGAACTGTGGAGCGTGAAGTAATGGAGGAGGTCGGACTTAAGGTCAAGAACATCCGCTACTACAAGTCACAGCCCTGGGGCATTGCCAGCGACATCCTGATGGGATATTTCTGCGATGTTGATGGGGATACCACAATTCACATGGACAATGAAGAGCTTAAGCTTGCCAAGTGGTTCTCTCCTGAAGAGATAGAGCTTCAGCCCACTCCCTACAGCCTCACTAACGAAATGATGGGGCTCTTCAAGGACAAAGGCTACGAAGGAACTCTGTGATATCATTCATTTATGATCCGCTTGTAGTAATGCCCGTCATTGTCATACACGTTATCCAGAAAGAATGCAATCTCGGATGAGACCTCTTCCACAAATATTCTCCAGGGCTCGTTGTGGGAAAAACCGTGGTAGAGTATGAGCTTTGAGTGAGGCATGCATTCTACTGTCCTGAGCATCAGGTCGGGACGAGAGATAGGATCTTCTGTTCCGCCTACGATCAGGGTAGGAACTAAAATTGACCGAAGAAATGCCTTTGTGTTTTCTTCATTCTCCAGATCCATAAGAGGACGCTTGTAATCCATAGCCTTTTCCTCAGGAGACTGGTGATCCTGTACCTCGATCTTAAAGTACTCCATGTCCCTTCGAAGTCTCTCATCTACCGCCGGATCCTCAAAGTATCCTTCAGGCTGCTCCATAGGATTTACCTTTTCGCCGCGCATAAGCCTTGTTCTGTAAGATACAAAGCCCTCGTCGAGATTGTATGGCCCGGGAACAATTGCAACGAAAGCCTTAAGTCTGTCCTGATATCTTCTGCACAGATGCCATCCGGTGCCTGCGCCGTGAGAGTCCCCTGCATATATAAACTTATCAATTCCGTGTCCGTCGGCAAAAGAAATTACGTCGTCAGCCCAGATATCCCACCAGCCTTCATGATAGTCAACATCAGAATGGTCAGACTTTCCAAAGCCTCTGTTTGTAAGCAGGAACACATGGTACCCAAACTTCCAAAGATCCCTTATTGAAGAGTATCTCTGGTAATCTATCATGGTGCAGATGACATAACGGTCACCTTCACCGAATTCATCGTAATGAATATTAATCCCCTTTGCTACTTCAAATTTAGGCATAATGAATCCCCTTTCTTATCGTCCGTAAACACCAAAAGCTGCGAGCAGAGTACTGATTATACCCATCATTATAGCAAGAGCAAGCTGCTGGTTGGCAACTTTACTGGAATGCTTTTCAGGACATCCTGTGATACATATTGCTCCACCCATAGAATATGGAGAAATACTGGATGCGATCATGCTCATCTGAGATGCAACTATGATAGCTGCACCGGATACACCATATGAAACCAGAGCCGGAGAGAGCGCTATGATAAGTGGAGTAATGACGCCTCCGGAAACAAAGATGCTAAGGAATCCGCATACTGCTGCGATGAATGGGATGATCACGGCAACAGGTAATGAACCTGACTCAAGAAGTGCAGAGATTGCATCTGTTACGCCAAGGCTTGCTGCTTCACCCATGAGCATTGCCATACCGCAGACCATTACAATTAGTCCCCATGGAATCTGGTTCTTTAACACATCAACTGTGTCAGCGGTATTCATGACATGCATCACAACAATACCAATTGCGCAGAGAACCTGAATTGTAAGATTTGCCTTCATCCATCCTGTGACAGGATTTGGAACAATAAGCTCAATGATTGTCGGTATTATCAGCAAAGCAATCATACTTAAAATGATATACATTGTCTTTTTCTGCTCTGCTGAGATCTCAATGTTTTCATCACTTAACAGTGCTGCAGAATTCTTAACCTTCCATCCGCCAAGCACAAGGTATGATATAAGCATAAATGAGATGTTGATAATACAAGCGACAACAGCTAGCCTGTTGAATCCGGCTGTGGCTGCATCCATTCCCATTGCTTCTCCGAACCAGGATGAGAAGGTTGCGTAGTTACTAAGCCATGGAGCCCAGGAACCGGCACATGTGGCCCACAACAGGATGGAAGTTAGTACAGGCGGAAGGCCTGCCTGAATGATAAATGAAAAGGCAATGGGGCTCAGGAACAGGATGATGGAATCTGTTGAAGCTCCGGCCAGGGCAAGTAAAAATGGAATAGCGAAAAACAGTAATGGAAGAACCCAGGGAGCACCTTTGAAATTCTTGAACAGATATTTGGTGATGCTCAGCATGGTTCCGTTAGATGTAGCATAACCAAAGAAAAAAGTGACAAGGAACATATTGACGAATAGTCTTGACGAAAACAGGGCAACTACGCCATTTACCCCAAGACCGGTAATGGTAATGCCAAAAACAAACGCAAGGGCTATAGCGATAAGCCCGGCATTGATCTTAAGCTTCTTACCACCAAGCACAGAAAAAAGAATAGCTGCCAGAAATAACACAACCTTAAAGTACATCATATGAAATTACCCCCAATTGATTGAATAGTTTCTGTTTTTTTACCTCCGCGGATATAGTAAAATTACAATAATGGGTAACTAATATCAATGAAGTTTTTGGTGTTTTTTACCTAATTATCACCTAATCTTCGAAAGGAATTTTGCATATGTCTATCACTGCAAAAGAACTTGCCAAACATCTTAATTTATCTACGGCTTCTGTTTCTGTAGCCCTAAATAATAAGCCCGGAGTCAGCACTTCTACGAGAAAAATGGTTTTGCAGGCAGCAAGGGAATTAGGCTATGATTTTTCCACTTCAACAAAAGAGGGTAAGCTTGCAGGTACTATCTACTATGTAAGGTACATTAACTATCACTCTCCGCAGGAAGCTCCTTTTTTCAGCTACCTTGCTAACAGCCTCGATAAAAAGATCACCGACAGAGGCTATAGATATAAGAGCATGAAGTTATACGGAGATGACAGTTTTAATGAAAAGCTTGATGAGATCAGGTTTTCAGATTGTGCAGGTATTCTTCTTTTGGGAACTGATATTACGCCTGATAAGCTGAGAGATTTCTATGACCTGGGACTTCCCCTGGTCTTAATGGACACATGGTTCAATTCACCGTCCATTAATTGTGTGAAAGTCAATAACATTCAGGGAGCCTTTCTCGCTACAGAATATCTGATAAAAAAATACAATTGTCAGCCCGGATATCTGCAGTCATCGCTTAAACTTTTTAACTACGACGAGCGCTTTATCGGCTATAAGAAGGCACTTGAGACGTACAGAATGTCGGTAAGAAACAGTGATGTCATTGTCACCTTGCCGAATAACAAAGGTGCTGAAGCTGACATGGCAGAGATACTTCAGGAAAAAAGTAATTTTGCCAGATGCTATGTGGCTGATACCGATGCGCAGGCAGTGGGCGCTATGAATGCTTTTATTGCAAAGGGGTATAAAGTACCGGCAGATGTGGCATTTATAGGTTTTGATAATTCCAGTCACTCGCAGAATTCAAAACCGCCGCTTACTACGATTGAGGCATATCCTGCCACCATGGCGGCTACGTCTTTAGACAGGCTGCTTGATATCATAGCAGAAAAGAATCAGGTTCCGCTTAAGATTGAGATCGGAACCACCATCATAGAAAGGGGATCCGCTTAATATATTTTCAGGGATAATTGCCCGATTCGATTGTCAGCATCATCGATTCGCGATAAGGATAAATTGTAGCTTGCGATAAATACTGTCAGTTTTACATGCCAATATCCTAATGATATGATATCTAAAAGTTGAATCTCAGAAATCCACATATATCGCGGATTTCGGGCAAAAGTGATTCAAGTTTCAAATGGAGATTTCATATGGGCATACAGAAGGGGGCTGAGCTTACCAAGCAGCAGATTGAAACTATCAATAATCTTATGTCGGGACTTAGGTTCGGTAACATAGTATTGATAGTCCAGGATGGTAAGATCATTCAAATTGATAAAACTGAAAAGCATAGATTGTAAGCGCTGACCGGAAAACCGGAGGCATTACAGATCACTACAAAAAGGTGGTGATTTGTAATGCCTTTTTTGATGCTTATAAACAAAGTTATCCAAAAACTATTTTTATTACATAGGAGGAGAAAAATGAAAAAGGATCAGTTTAGAAAAGTAGCAGGCACAGTGATCGCGGCAGCAGCTGCAATGGCACTTTTGGCAGGTTGTGGAAGCAGGGAGGTAGCAAACAGCGCGTCTGCGGCAGACACAACAGGGGAAAAAGAAGCTACGGAGCAGGCAGCAGCTAATGAGGCTTCAGGAGAAAGTTCAAAAGAAGGAGCAGCAGAATCTGCAGAGAACTCTTCAGAAGCAAATGAGGCAGACGTAGAAGTGACAAAGATAATTGTTGGTACAGGCGGATCTCCAAAACCATGGCTCTGGGTTGAAGAGGACGGATCAATTGCAGGCTATGATGCGGAAGTAATCTATGCGGTGGATGAGCTTCTTCCACAGTACGAATTTGAGTTTGAAAAGACAGAGTTCGCGAGTCTCTTTACCGGAGTTGATTCAGGACGATATGTGATGGCAGTTAACAACTTTGCATGGAGAGAAGAACGTGCGCAGAAGTACCTCTATGGTGATGAATATGTCTGCTATGAGAAAAAAGTGATCATCGTCAAGAAGGGAAATGAAGACATTAAATCTCTTTCGGACATAGGCGGACACAGCACATACACATCGGGAACAGGCCTTGCTTCACAGCTTTTCCTTGAGGACTATAACACCAAAAATCCGGATAACCCTGTACAGCTTGTTTTTTCAGATGCCGACACACTTAAGACAATACAGGATATTGTAAACGGTGTTGTGGACTTTGGATTCCTGGATCAGCCAATGCTCAGCGTGTACCTTGAGTCATATCCATCTCTCTATGAGGACCTGGACATTATTGAACTTGATGATGCTGAATCAGAGGCGATCAATCCACCTTACACATATTTCATTTTCGCGAAAACAGAACTCGGCGAAGCAGTAAAAACAGCAGTTGACGGAGCACTTAAAGAACTTAAATCTAACGGAACTATAGCTGCTCTGTCTGAAGAATACATTGGTTATGACGTAACCGGAAGATGATGATTTTGGAGGTTTGCAGTGATTGCGATAACAAATGCAAATGTTTTTGACGGACTAAACGACAGATTGCTTAAGCAGGCTTCAATAATCATCGATGGAGAATTTGTAAGGGAGATTACTCACAAGGTCATTCCTGACGGATGCTTCGAAAGAGTTATCGATGCCGGTGGAAAGACAGTTATTCCGGGACTTATCGATAATCACGTGCACCTGATGTTTGGAGACGGAAGACTTGATGAACTGACGGTTCATGGAGTAAGAAATGCCAAAAACCTTCTCTATGCAGGCTTTACAACCATAAGGGATGCCGGAGGAGCTGTATATGGCATAAAGAAGGGAATTGATGATGGCTTAATCGAAGGTCCCAGGATATTTCCGTCATACAGTTTTATCTCCCAGACCAGCGGACATGGTGACTTCAGGGAAAGCAGAGCGGCAGCCAGAATAGCAGATCACATATACACATCGCCAAATCTTATGAATGGGCAATCGTACATAGCAGATGGAGTTTCAGAGGTCTTAAAGGCAGTCAGGGAGCAGCTGTTTCTCGGCGCATCGCAGATCAAGATCATGGCGGGAGGAGGCCTTTCATCCCAGTATGATCCGGTGCAGACACAGCAGTACACCTTAGAGGAGATGAAGGCTGCGGTACAGGCAGCTTCTGACTACGGAACCTATGTAATGGCACATCTGTACACCATAGAGTCCATAAAAAGAGCTCTCAAAGCCGGGGTAAAAAGCCTTGAACATGCTCATCTCTTAGATGATGAAGCAGCCAGGATTGCCAAAGACAACGAGGTATTCATCGTCCCATGTCCTAACTTTGGTAAGGGGAAAAAGACTGAGAAAGACGAGGGTAAAAAAGAGAAGAATTTCTACAAAGACATTGCAAGAAAAGCGTTATTCTCCGGAGTGGAAGTGCAGACACAGCTTATCAATAAGTACGACCTGAACATAGCATACGGAACAGATTTCATCGAGAGATTTAATGGAGGAAATCCAAAACTTAATGACCTGGTAAGCTACGCGGAGAGATTTGGAAATTTCAAGGCACTTAAAAGTGCAACCGGAGACGGCTACAGATTATCGAAGCTGACCACTTACCAGAATCCGTATCCCGAGGGAAAAGTAGGTGTCCTTGAGAGCGGTTCTTATGCGGACCTTCTTATTGTAGATGGCAATCCGTTAAAGAACATTTCGGTACTGACAGAGCCGGATAACATCAAGGTAATAATGAAAGGCGGAAAAGTATACAAGGAAATATAAAAAGCTATATGGAGGACAGAGATGGGAAACGGATTTGACAGGTTTATAGACAGACATAATACAAACAGCATCAAGTGGGATTTTACGAGAGAGGATGAGCTTCCAATGTTCATTGCGGACATGGATTTTGAATCGGCACCGGCGGTAAAGAAGAGGATAGAGAAGAGACTGCAGCACCCGGTATACGGATACACCAAAACGCCTGATGAGCTGATAAACAGTTTTATTTCCTGGTTCAAGGAAGAATATGACTTTGAGCTGGAAAAAGAGTGGGTTGTGCCAATAAGCGGAATTGTCCCGGCGCTGGCGGTTGTGAGTAACCTTCGCGGAGGGAGTTCCATTACAGTAACCCCAAACTATCACATGCTTCTTGACGCGCCGGAAAAAGCCGGAAACAAAATGATCCGCGTTCCTTTAAGGAATGACAACGAATATTATACTTTCGATTTTGATGCGCTATCTAAAGCTCTTTTGCCGGATACCAAGCTGTTCTATCTGTGCAATCCGCAAAACCCTGTGGGGAGAATCTACACTCACAAAGAGCTGCAGGAAGTAAGCAGTTTTGCAAAAGAAAATGATCTGGTAGTTATTTCTGATGAGATCCACTGCGAGCTTGTCTATGACAGAAAGCATATTCCGTTCCTGACAGTGGATGAGTATGCAAAAGAAACGTCAATAAGCTTTTACGCACCGGGCAAGACCTACAACATTCCCGGAGTATCACTGGCCTTTGCAATCATTCCGAATGAGTGGATAAGAAAAGAGTTTAATCGTATATCTTATGCACTGGGTCATCCTGGAGTATTCAATATCGAAGCTGGAATTGCAGCCTATTCGGAGTCAAAAGAGTGGCGCCTTGAGCTCATCAGATACCTTAAAGAAAACAGGGACTATCTGGAAGCAGAATTAAAGAGAAGGTTCCCGGAAGCTCATTTTACCCACACTGAAGCAACATATCTGCAGTGGGTGAATTTCGGAGAGGGAATCGATGGAGATTACTTAAGAAAGAACGCAAAGGTCTGGCTCACGGATGGAAAGGACTTTGGAGGAGAGGGGTATGTGAGGATAAATTTCGGATGCCCCAGGGGCTGCATTACAGAGGCACTTGATCGCATAGAAAGCGCGCTGGCTACGGAAAAGGAGAGAAAATATGGCTAATGTTTTTGACTGGAAACTTATCTTTACAAACATTCCTGAGCTAATGAAATATCTGCCAATAACCCTGGAGGTTACGATCATTTCATATATCATGAGCCTTATTGTTGGGCTGGCAGTAGCGCTGATCAAAATACATAAGCCCAGAGGCCTGTATCAGATCACAGCTTTCTATGTCTCTTTTACCAGAGGAACTCCGGTGCTGGTGCAGCTGTATCTGACCTACTTTGGAATCCCCATGATATTGCAGTTCATAAATTACAAATGGGGAACCAACTATAACGCCAGCTTCATTCCCAGCATAGTCTTTGCACTGGTGGCACTGTCATTAAACAGCGCAGCCTACAATTCGGAGTTTATCAGAGCTGCCATAGAGAGCGTGGACAGAGGCCAGATAGAGGCGGCGAATTCGATAGGAATGACCAATGTCCAGGCGCTTAGAAGGATTGTAATTCCGGAGGCCTTTGTGGTGGCGCTTCCATCCCTTGGAAATGCTCTTATAAACATGGCAAAAAGCACATCTCTTGTTTTTACCTGTGCGGTGGTGGACATAACTGCCGGAGGAAAACTCATAGCGGGAAGAAATTACAGATATTTTGAAATGTACCTGTCTCTGTCGGTTATCTACTGGGTCATCACACTGGTGATCTCCACTATCTTCAGATATCTGGAAAAGAAGGTCAAAGTCGGAGAAAGGGAGGTTGTATATATCTATGATAGAAATAAAAAAGCTGCATAAGAGCTTCAAGAAATTGCAGGTCCTTAAGGGAATTGACCTGACCATAAATGACGGCGAAGTTGTCGGGATCATAGGCGCCTCTGGGTCAGGAAAGTCCACACTTTTAAGGTGTATCGACTATCTGGAAAGACCTAACTCCGGCCGGATACACTTTGACGACGTTGACTTTGATGTAAAAAAAGCCACAAAGAATGACGTCACTTACATGAAGTCCCACACAACAATGGTCTTTCAGCAGTTCAATCTTTTTAAACAGAAAACTGCTTTGGAAAATGTCATGGAAGGTCTTGTGGTTGTTCAGAAAAAGAGCAAGGAAGAGGCCAGAAAGATTGCCGAGGAATACCTCGAAAAGGTTGGCCTCTCAGACAGGGCAGGTCACTACCCCAGTCAGCTATCCGGCGGACAGCAGCAGAGAGTTGCCATAGCAAGGGCTCTGGCCCTTGACCCCAAGGTAATCCTGTTCGATGAACCTACATCAGCTCTTGATCCGGAGATGATCCAGGAGGTACTTAAGGTAATTCGCGATGTGGCAAAGAGCGGCAAGACAATGGTTATTGTCTCCCATGAGATGAACTTCATCTATGACATTTGCGACAAAGTTATCTTTCTTGAAGACGGAAAAGTCCTTCAGGAAGGCGCCCCCAGCGACGTGCTTATCAACACAGATAATGAGAGGATCAAACAGTTTGTTTCAAAGGTTAATTTTGTTGAAAGATATGTGAACCAATATTCCATATGATATATGGTCATAAGTCAAATATGCATAACATGCATGACTCAAGAAAAGGAGGAGAGAAATGAGAAAAAATCAATTCAGAAAAGTGACAGGTCTTGCTTTGGCTATGGCAGCTGCAATGGCTCTTTTGGCGGGCTGCGGAAGCAAGGAGGCAGCAAACAGTGCGTCTGCGGCGGACACAACAGGGGGAAAAGAAACAAAAGCCCAGGAAACTACAAACGAGGCAGCAACAGAGGAAACAGCAGCAAACGCTGACATAGAGGTAAAAAAGATCATTGTCGGCACCAGCGGATCTCCAAAGCCATGGCTCTGGGTTGAGGAGGACGGATCAATCGCAGGCTACGATGCAGAAGTCATCTATGCAATTGATAAGCTGCTTCCGCAGTACGAATTTGAATTTGAAAAGACAGAGTTTGCCAGCCTTTTTACCGGAGTTGATTCAGGCAGATACACGATTGCTGTAAACAACTTTAACTGGAGAGCAGACAGAGCGGAGAAATATCTTTTTGGAGAAGAATATGTCTGCTACGAAAAGGAAGCAATCTACGTAAGAAAAGGATTTGATGAGATAAAGACACTGGAAGACGTTGGAGGACATAAGGCATTTACAACAGGAACAGGACTTATGACACAGCTCTTCCTTGAGGAATACAATGAGCAGCACCCGGATAATCCTGTTGATCTTGTTTACACAGATGCGGATACCTTGAAACAGTTCCAGGATGTGAATGCAGGAGTTGCTGATTTTGGATTCTTAAGTCAGCCAAGTCTTAAAAACTATCTTGAAATCTATCCAACATTCTATGACGACTTCGACATAATCGAGCTTACCGACGAGGAAAGCGAAAAAGTATGCTCACCATTTACTTACTTTATCTACGCCAAGACACCGGAGGGTGAGGAAGTCAAGGCAGCTGTTGATGAGGCTATCAGGACTCTGAAAGAGGACGGAACCATAAAGGCATTATCAGAAGAATACATTGGATATGATGTAACAGGAAGATAAATACAGCCCCCTCAGGCGGCCGTATCTGCCATTTTTTCGCAGATATTCTGGCCGCCTTTTAATGGTTTAAAGCACTAATAAGAAAAAGTTATGGCTGAATATAAATTTCAGCTATTAGACAACAGGGCGCTGTGCCCATAAAATCTAACGTAACAACAGACGAAAGGTGGCAGATATCATGAATACTCAACATAATTCATCGCCGGAACTGGTAGATCCCTTAGAGCATATCAGCAACCTGCACCCTTGTTTTGGGAAGGGGCCAAATCTCAATAAGGGGAGGATACATCTTCCCGTCAGCCCCACTTGTAACATCCAATGTGCGTTTTGCAATCGACAGAGAAATACCTTTGAAAAAAGACCCGGTGTGACAGGCGAAATTTTAACTCCCATCGAGGCAGCAGACGTGGTCGACAAGGCACTTAAGCTCTGCCCCGAGATTACGGTGGCAGGAATTGCAGGCCCGGGGGATACGCTGGCAAGCGATAACGCAATAGACACTTTCAACATCATAAAGGACAGACATCCGGAGCTTATAAACTGCCTCAGCACCAACGGACTGTTGTTGGAGGAAAAGGCCAAGAGGCTTATCGAAGCCGGGGTAAAAACGATTACGGTGACAGTAAATGCAGTTGATCCGGAGATTTTGCAACACATATGCCTCTACGTAATTAAAGACGGTAAGACATACGTGGGCACAGAGGGAGCAAGGATCCTTATAGAAGCCCAAAAGAGGGGCATAAAAAAAGTAAAAGAGCTTGGCGCCATGGTAAAGGTAAACATGGTACTTTGCCCGGGAATAAATGACGAGCACGTGGAAGATGTTGCAAGAACTGTTTCAGAGCTTGGAGCAGACTTTTTTAACATCATCCCTCTCATACCGCAGCATAAGCTGTCACATCTTCATGAGCCCAGCTGTCAGGAGCTTTACGAGGCAAGAGCAAAGGCTGAGAAGTATATAAAAGTATTCAGGCACTGCCAGAGATGCCGCGCGGATGCAGCAGGTATACCGGGGAAGCTTGAAATTTCTGACAAGCTTTATGATCTTAAAAAGCTGAATGCTCAGAATACATTTTCACACGGCTAAGGAGATACAGATGAAATACCTGATTGGAATAGCCACTCACACGGGGAAAAACATAGATATACACTTTGGCCACTGCAAGGAATTTCAGGTGATAGAGGTCACAGACAATAAGACCTATGAAGCTGTGGACGTTATAGATGCAGGGCGTGCATGCGACGGAACCTGCGATCACGGGGAGATAGACAGAGTAGGGGAAAAACTAAAGAGCTGCAAATATGTTTTGTCTGCAAAGATAGGGCCCGGAGCTGCAAAGATACTAAGGGATAAAGGAATAACGGCGCTGGAAATTGAAGCACCGATAGATTACGCAGTAGAAAAGGTCATGGTTTACGATCAGAGAAAACAGCAATCAAACAAAGGATAAACACGGAGGCACACAAAAATGGGAAAAGTTGCACAGAGTTTAACGGATCTTATAGGGGGAACACCTCTGCTTAAGCCAAACAGATTTTTAAAGGTCCACGGCCTTGAGGCAGAGCTTTACTTAAAGCTTGAATACTTCAACCCTGCGGGATCGGTAAAAGACAGGATCGCTTTTGCGATGGTTGAAGATGCAGAAAAAAGCGGCATCCTCAAGGAAGGCTCCACGATCATCGAGCCCACCAGCGGTAACACGGGAGTAGGACTTGCTTTTGTGGGTGCGGTAAAGGGTTACAACGTTATTCTTACCATGCCCGAGACCATGAGTATTGAGAGAAGAACACTGGTTGCTGCCCTCGGAGCACAGGTTGTGCTTACACCCGGAACTCAGGGAATGAACGGAGCCATCAGACAGGCGGAAGCACTCAATGCACAGATTCCGAATTCAGTTATTCTTCAGCAGTTTGAGAATCCTGCCAACGCCCTTGCCCACGAGCGCACAACAGCGCAGGAAATCTGGCAGGATACAGACGGCAAGGTTGATATATTCGTAGGCGGAATCGGAACCGGCGGAACCATCACAGGAACAGGAAGAGGCCTTAAGGAGCACAATCCCGACATCAAGGTTGTGGGTGTGGAGCCATGGGAATCGGCAGTTCTTTCCGGAAGACCGTCAGGGCCACACAAGATCCAGGGAATCGGAGCTGGCTTTGTTCCCAAGGTTCTTGGCCTTGACATCGTAGATGAGATACTTCCTATCAGAGGAGATGAAGCAATTGATACCTCAAGAGAACTCGGAAGATACGAGGGTCTTCTTGTTGGAATTTCTTCAGGAGCAGCTGCCCATGCAGCATTTCTTTTGGCAAAGCGTCCTGAGAACAAGGGAAAAACAATTGTTGCCCTGCTTCCTGATACAGGCGAGAGATACTTGTCCACAGAACTTTACAAATTCGGAAATATAAATAAATGATCAGCTACATATTAACAGGAGGAGAAAAATATTATGGCTTGTTATGTGGAACGCCCCAGGACTACGTGTGCTCTTGGGGGAGCAATAGCAGTGATTAACGCCCTTCCGGGGGTTACGCTGGTTAACCACACAGCAATAGGCTGTGGCGGAAATCTTTCCGGAGTCATCACAGGTGGCGGCGGAAACATGGGTGACGGAACCTTTTCGGGATCACATATGCCCAGCTCAGCAGTGGGAGAAAGAGAGATCGTTTTTGGCGGAGCGCAGAGACTTACAGAAGAGATCAAAAATGCTCTGGACGTAATAGATGCGGAGCTCTTCGTAGTGGCAACCGGATGTATGACTGAGATGATCGGTGATGATGTGGAAGCAGCAGTAAGAGCAGTTGAAAATCCAAGAAAGCCGGTTATCAGTATAAGCACTCCTTCCTTTAAGGGAGATGCTTACTACGGCTACGAGATAATCCTCGATGCCATCTTTAACAAGTTTATTCCAAAGAGTGAGAAAAAAGATAAAAAGCTGGTGAACATCTTTGGAATAGTACCGGGCTTTGACCCGTTCTTCAGAGGTGACTTAAATGAGATAAGAAGGCTACTAAACAGACTTGGACTTAAGGTCAACACCTTTTTTACCTCGGATCAGACCTTTGAGGAGAACATACTTAAAGCATCAGAGGCTTCACTTAACATTCTTTTATCACCGGTATGGGGAACAACAATTGTAAAGAATTTCGAGGAAACCCACGGAACGCCTTTCTTCCAGACAAACCTTCCAATCGGCGCAATCCAGACTACAAGCTTTTTAAAAGAGCTATCTGAGCACATCGAGATTGATGAAAAGCTTCTTGAGGAAGTTATAAAGAGCGAGACAGATGAGTACTACGCTGATTTCATAAGAGCCACAGACACCATAACCAACAGGCAGTGGTACTTCTATTCTGCAACAGTGACGAACTCAAACTACGCTATTCCGGTAGGAAAATACCTCTTTGAGGAGCTGGGATGGCACCAGGAGGACACTGTTGTGACCGATATCTTAAAACCTGTGAAAAAGCGCGCGTTGACCAAGGCTTTCGAGGCAGCAGACTTTGGATCAAGGCTCACTCTTGATACTGATACCCAGAGGATCAGCAGAGAACTCATTAAGAGAAGACCGAGAAATCAGGGCCAGAGATACTGGGATGCCCACACACCTTTTTTCCTTCTTGGAAGCTCAATTGACAGGGCAACAGCAGCTGAGATTGGCGGAAACGTCCTTCCTATCAGCTTTCCTCTTAGCAGCAGGCTCATTACAACCAGAGCCTATGCCGGTTACAGGGGAGGCTTGCAACTAGTAGAAGATATTTTCAGCACATTACTTGCATAAAAGGAGGAGGAAAAATGGCTGCGACGACAGAAAAAGAAACAAATTATTACACTCAGGCGATGCCTCCGGTAAGAGATACAAGGCTTCAGATTGCTGATACTTTCCATGGCTGTGCCTGTGAGATGGCAGACTGCTCCAAGTCAGGATGTCTTTTGAAAAAGAACAGAACCTTCTGGCAGACCAATGCCTGTCAGATGTCACTGACACTTATGATGTGTTCAACTGTGCAGAATTCAGTAGTGATAATGCACGGACCTATAGGCTGCGGAACCCAGCTTCACGGACTTTCCGCCAATGCCGCAAAAGGCAAGGTAAAAAGAGGTCTTCCGGATCAGAAGGCGCCTGTATGGCTCTCTTCAAACCTGGGGGAGACCGATGTTATAAACGGCGGTGAGAAAAAGCTCCAGGAGACAATAGAGTATGCAGACAAAACCTACAGACCGGAGATCATCTTTGTGGTAGCTACCTGTGCACCAAATATCATCGGTGATGATGTGGAAAAGATCGTAAACATCACCAATGAGACCTGCGCAGCTCAGGTAACGGCGCTTCACTGCCCGGGCTTCAGATCAAGGGTTGTGGCATCAGCCTATGACAGTTTTTACCATAGTCTTATAAGACACATAAACTTCAAGCCTATTCCATATAAGGACTATGTACCTGACAACCCGGCAGATCCTGCAGCTCAGATGGGAGAAGCAGTTTGGAAGTACAAGATTTCCCGCACTGTTAACCTGTTTAATGCAACATCAATAGGTGACCAGGACGAGGCTGAAATGACAAGACTTCTTCAGGCACTGGGACTTAACGTAAGGATATATGCCGAGTACTCAAGCGCAGACGACTTCAGGCTCCTTCCGTTTGCAGCACTCAATGTCAGCCTGTGTAACATGCATGATGACTATATGCTTAAGTTCCTTGAACAGGAATACAACATTCCTTACATCATCGAGGGAATGCCGATAGGCCCTGAGCAGACAAGAAAATGGCTTGTTGCAATAGGTAAGTTCTTTGGACTTGAGAAGGAGGCAAATCTTCTTTGCGACTACGAAGAGAAGAAGCTTTCGGAAGCAATAGAACCGCTTAAGCCGGGGTTCAAGGACAAAAAAGTATTCCTCGGAGGCGGAAGTGTCAGAGTTGCCGCAGAGGCAATTGCCCTTAAGAAGATCGGAATTGATGTTATCGGAATCAGGGGCTACAACTTTGATTCCAACGCAGATCCTGTTTTCGAGGATCTTGGAGAAGAACTTCCTGAGGTTACACTTACAGTCAGCAACCAGGCCTATGAGTTTGCAAATCAGCTTTTGAAGTATGATCCGGACCTTGTCATTACCCACAACGGGTCACACGCAATTCCTGCAAGACTTGGATATCCGTCAATACAGCTGTTTGACGCGGGGGGTACTTACTTTGGATACGGTGGATTCTACGCTCTTGCTAAAAAAATCATCTTTGCCCTTGAGAACAACAA
The DNA here is from genome assembly GCA_015056585.1 of Butyrivibrio sp. GTDB lineage: Bacteria > Bacillota > Clostridia > Lachnospirales > Lachnospiraceae > Butyrivibrio. The sequence continues at coordinate 16,378 of SVFZ01000074.1, forward strand.
CCTGGCAAAGAACATTGTAGGACATGCAAAACTGCCTTACAGAAAAGAGTGGTACGAACAGGATCCATTCACATATCAAAAAGATTAATGTTCAAACAGATTAAGAGGAGACGAAAAAATGGCAAAGTATCGACAGATTGCAATTTACGGAAAAGGTGGTATTGGTAAGTCAACTACAACACAGAACCTGACTGCCGGCCTTACCGAGAGGGGAAAAAAGGTCATGGTTGTAGGCTGTGATCCAAAGGCCGATTCAACAAGACTTTTGCTGGGAGGACTGGCACAAAAGACTGTGCTTGATACAGTGAGGCTTCAGGGCGAGGACGAGGTGGAGCTAGACACCATCATGAAGGTTGGCTTTGGTGGAACCCTTTGCGTTGAGTCAGGCGGACCGGAGCCCGGTGTAGGATGTGCAGGAAGAGGTATCATCACATCCATTTCAACACTTGAAAACCTCGGAGCATATGAGGAAGAGGACCTTGATTTTGTTTTCTATGATGTCCTCGGAGACGTTGTGTGCGGCGGCTTTGCAATGCCTATAAGAGAGGGCAAGGCAAAAGAGATCTATATCGTAGCCAGTGGTGAGATGATGGCTCTTTATGCTGCCAACAATATCGCAAAAGGTATATCAAGATACGCTCAGTCAGGCGGAGTCCGTCTTGGCGGAATCATCTGTAATTCAAGAAATGTTGACAACGAAAAGCCTCTTCTTGAGGCCTTTGCAAAAGAGCTGAATACAAAGCTTATTTACTTTATCCCCAGAAATAACATTGTTCAGCATGCAGAGATCAGAAAGCAGACTGTTATTCAGTATAAGCCCGATTCATCCCAGGCGGAGGAATACAGAAAGCTTGCGGATGCAATTATTGAAAATGAAGACTTTACAATACCGACACCAATGACACAGGAGAGACTTGAGGAGATACTCTTTGAGTTCGGTCTTATGGATCTTCCTGAGTATGTAATCTGATTAAAATGAGGAGAGAGTATGAGAAAACAGACATTGTATAAAAAGGCATTATCGGTTTCTACAGCTGTCATCTGCGCATTCAGCCTTATGGCATGCGGAACGGTTGTAGCAGAAAATAATTCAGGTAAGCAGGAAACAAAGCAGGAAGAAGAGGAGGATTGCTGTGCCGGAAAAGAAGAAGCAAAGGCTGATAACTCTGCTGCAGGAGATTCTGGAGCTTCTGCAATTTTAGCAGACAACAGCTACGGAAGTCTTTCAGATGAAGAACTGGACGCGCTTTACAAAGAAGAAGCAGCAAGCAGCCGCACTCTTCACATCGCATACAGCGGCGGACTTTGTCAGGTTGCGATTCCTGTAGCATATCATTACGGCTTTTTTGAAAAAGAAGGTCTTGATACCGAACTTACAAGTGTTGAGGATTCAAGAGATGCACTTGCTGCAGGAAAGATAGATACAGCTGCGGGAATGATCGCTCAGTGGCTTACATCTGTGCAGAACGGAGTAGATATTAAATTCACTTTGGGACTTCACACAGGATGCGCGGCAGCAGTTGTTTTGCCGGATTCTGATTATCAGGGCTTTGAAAAGGGCATGAAGATTGGATTTGTCGGTGCCTTTGGCGGAGTTTATCACAATATTGCCAACAGATTTGTAGCTCATGATGGTTTTACAGAGGATGATTTCACGTGGCTTGGATTTGACCAGAGTGCTATTCTACTTGCACTTCAGGAAGGCGAGGTTGACGCCATCGTAGTAAGTGAGCAGCTTTCAAAAGCCTGGGTAGATAACGGCGAAGTAAGACAGATCAGATCACTTACAACAGACGATGACTTTAAGGATGAAGCATGCTGCGTTCTTGGTATAGCAGGTTCATTCCTTCAGGAAAACCCTGTTGCGTCCTATAAGATCACAAGAGCTGTTTATAAGGCTTCACTGTGGCTTAGTGAAAGCGAAGAGAACAGAAAAGAAGCTGCAAAGATGCTCATTGAAAACGGATACGTATCGGGAACCGAGGAGTATTCACTTGAACTTTTAAACTACTACAAGTTCGGGCTTTCACCTGAGGTTACAGAAAAATCGCTGTATGACTCAGTGGATGAATACTCACAGCTTGGAATTCTCAGTAAGGACACAGACCCGGAGGAATTTAAACAAAAGATTTACTATGCTTACGATCTCAGCAGCGTAGTAGCAGACTGATTTGGAGGTGAAAAAGTGGCGGAACTGGCTGTTTCATTAAAAGAACTTACTTTACTTGAGCAGGATAGAAAAAAGATCACACCCATGCAAAAGGTGCTATCCCGCATAATTGCTGCATTGCCAGTTATTGCCGGAGTGCTGCATTTAATTGAATATCTGTTTGTCCCAAACAAAGGGACAAACAGCTGCACCTACGTTTATGCATACATTGTAGGACTTGGGGTTTTGGCCTGGGGTGTTTTGTACATCATCTCTTTTTTCAGGAATGATCTTTATGAGATTCTGAAGTATAAGTCAGCTCTTTATACAGTTCTTTTCATCCTGCTTATGTTATATGACATTGCAACTCTAAAAACCGGAATCCTTATCATGCCTTATTTTCCCTGGCTTGATAAGATAATAGGTTCAATCATTGCAGACAGGGAAAAGCTTCTGGATTCAGCAATAAATTCACTAAAGCTTTTATTTACAGGATATGCCGGGGGAGTGCTGGCAGGTCTTATATGCGGAATTGGTGCCGGCTGGTCAAAAAAGGTCAGATACTGGGTTAATCCTTTTGTAAGGATTTTGGGCGCAATTCCGACAACCACTTATATGCCTATAATTATGATCCTTGCAACATCGCTGTTTGGTGGCAGTGCTTTCCTTATCGGCCTCGGAGTATGGTTCCCTGTAACGGTTTCATCTCTCACAGGTGTAAGCAATATTAACACTCACTACTACGAAGTTGCAGAAACACTTGGTACCTCAAAGGCAGGTATCCTTTTCAGAGTTGTTGTGCCGGCTGCGATGCCCACAGTATTCGGCGGACTTACCCAGGGCATGAGCGTTGCCTGCATTACTCTTATGGCAGCCGAGATGATGGGTGTAGAGTCCGGGCTTGGCTGGTACATCAACTGGCAGAAGGGCTGGGCGGAGTTTGGCAAGATGTATGGCGCCATCATAATAATCTGCTTTATCTTCGTAATGGTTAACAGCTTGCTCAACGTGATAAAGAGATATGTACTTCGCTGGCAGAAAGGAGCAAATGCTTGATGGAAAGAGGACATATAGAAATTGATGGAGTGACCAAGATATTCAGGAGAACTGACGGGAACGAGACTCTTACAGCACTTTCTGACATAAATCTGGACATTAAACCCGGGGAGTTTATTGCTTTTGTAGGAGCCAGCGGCTGTGGTAAGTCAACGCTTCTTAGGATAATTGCAGGACTTGAGACACCAACTATCGGAAGCGCACTGGCAGATGGTGTGGAAATAAACGGAAGCAGCGAAAAGAGAGGACTGGTATTCCAGGATCACGCTCTTTTCCCATGGCTCACTGTTTGGGACAACGTGCTGTTCGGCCTTAGGTCAACAGGAAAGAAAAAGGAGAAGCTTGATCTTGCAAATGAGCTTATTAAGCTGGTTGAACTGGAGAAGTTTAAGGACTCATATCCTTACCAGCTTTCGGGAGGTATGTCCCAGAGAGTGGCTCTTGTAAGAGCTCTGGCCAACGAGCCGGATGTGCTTTTATTGGATGAGCCGTTGGGAGCACTTGATGCTTTTACCAGAATGAATATTCAGGACGTGCTTGTTGATCTTTGGAAGCAGAGAAAAAATACAATGATCCTTATCACTCATGATGTGGATGAGGCTATTTATCTGGCGCAGCGGGTAATCGTCATGTCGCCAAGGCCCGGAAGAGTTGTGGATGAGATAGACATTGAACTGAGCTACCCCCGCAACAGAAGCCACTCCGCATTCATCAAGTACAGGAACACAATCCTCGAGAAGCTCAACTTCGCCCACGAGGAGAGCATCCCGGACTTCAGCATTTGAGGCGGCGTGGAGTGAGACGTCACGGGACAGGTGATGGCGCAGAGCTATTATATTTGCTCACTGTTCCTTCGCAGTGAAGTACTAAGGCTATAAAAATCCGGGGCCCTCATTTCATTTTATTCATAGCAATCGGGCCCCGGCTTTTTATTGCCTAAGTCCTTCATCTGCTCCTCACAATGATTCGCAAATATAATAAGCTCTGCTTCATTCACCTGTCCTCGTGACGCTTGCTCCACGATAAGCAGGCTTTATTACTACCGATAAGCTTTCTTTAATTTTCAATATGAAATTGCTATGATAGTATCGTATTATCAAGTAAGGAACTACAAAGTGCTAAGGCAAAAGAGGCATTGTAAAATGTACTTTAGGACCTTATAGAAAATGTATAAAGATAGTAGCGGTAAGCGATTGGATTATTGAAAAATGTGAAATTGATACAGCTACTGATAACAAAATATAAAAACATCGGAGGAAAAAATCATGGCAGACATTAAAGAAAGCGCACTTGAACTTATCGGGGGAACACCACTTCTTAAGCTTAACGGCTACAGCAAAAAGGCAGGAGTTACAAACGCAACAATTCTTGCAAAGCTTGAATATTTAAATCCTGCAGGATCAGTTAAAGACAGAGTAGCTCTTAGCATGATCGAGGATGCAGAGAAGAGCGGAAGGATCAAACCCGGTGCTACAATCATTGAACCTACCAGCGGAAATACAGGAATCGGTCTTGCAGCAGTTGCAGCAGCAAAGGGCTACAGAGCAATCCTTACACTTCCTGATACAATGAGCGTTGAGAGAAGAAATCTTCTTAAGGCATATGGCGCTGAGATCGTTCTTACAGATGGAGCAAAGGGCATGAAGGGTGCCATTGCAAGAGCAGAGGAACTTGAAAAGGAAATAGAGGGAGCAGTTATCCTCGGACAGTTCGTAAACCCTGCAAACCCTGCAATCCACAAGGCTACAACAGGTCCTGAGATCTGGAAGCAGACAGACGGCAAAGTAGACATTTTTGTAGCAGGTGTTGGTACAGGCGGAACAATAACAGGTGTAGGTGAGTACCTCAAAGAGCAGAACCCTGATGTGAAGATCGTTGCAGTTGAGCCTTCAAGCAGCCCTGTTCTTACAAAGGGAACAGCAGGCCCGCACAAGATCCATGGTATCGGCGCAGGCTTCGTTCCTGACACACTCAATACCAAGATCTATGATGAAGTAATTGCAATAGACAATGAGGACGCTTTTGCAGAGGGCAAGAAGTTCGCAGTATCTGAGGGAATCCTTGTAGGTATCTCTTCAGGCGCAGCTCTTAAGGCAGCTGCAATCCTTGCAGAGAGAGAAAAGAACAAGGGAAAGAATATCGTAGTTCTCCTTCCTGATTCAGGCGACAGATATCTTTCAACA